>JASHPU010000278.1 GCA_030037885.1 Xanthobacteraceae bacterium
CCGAGCGGCTTTAACGCATCCAGCACCGCGCCGATCACCGCGGGCGGCGCGCCGGTGGCACCGGCTTCGCCGGCGCCCTTGACGCCGAGCGGGTTGGTGGTGGCCGGCACCTCGGCCAGCTCCGACGAAAACTCCGGCAAATCGTCGGCACGCGGCATGGCGTAATCCTGGAAGCTGCCGGTGACGAGCTGGCCCGCGTCGTCGAACACGATGCGCTCCATCAATGCCTGGCCGACGCCCTGCGCCACGCCGCCGTGGATTTGGCCTTCGCACAGCAGTCGGTTCATGACGCGGCCGACGTCGTCGACCGCGGCGTAGCGATCGAGCGTCACGAGGCCGGTCTCCGCGTCGATCTCGACCTCGCAGACATGGCAGCCGTTCGGATAATTCGGCGGCTCGGCCGCGAACGTGCCGGAGGCCTCGAGGCCGACGTCAAATTGCGGCGGCAGCATCGCCGGGCGATAGAACGCCTGCGCCACCGCGGTAAGCGGCAGCGCCCGGTCGGTGCCGACAATGCGGAATGCGCCGTCCGCAAATTCGATGTCGCCGGCGGCGGCCTCCAGCATCATCGCCGCCATCGGCTTCGCCTTCTCGATGATGGCGTCGGCGGCGCGGCGCAACGCGTTGCCGCCGACATGCATGCTGCGCGAGCCGTAGGTGCCGCGGCCGATCGGCACCGCGTCGGTGTCGCCCTGCACGAAGCGGATATTGTCGAACGGCACGCCGAGCCATTCGCTGACCATCTGCGCGTACACGGTGTGATGGCCCTGGCCGTGCGAATGGGTGCCGGCCAGAATCGTCAGCATGCCGCTCGGATCGAAGCGCAGCACCATGCGCTCGTTGAACACCGCGGCCTCTTCGAGAAAATAGCCGATGCCGCGGCCGCGCAGTTTTCCGCGTTTTTTCGATTCCGCCGCCCGCTTGGCAAAACCATTCCAGTCGGCGAGCGTAAGGCATTCGTCCATGACGTGGACGAAATCGCCGCTGTCATAGGTGATGCCGGTGCCGAGCTTGTGCGGCATGGCGGCTGCCGGAATGAAATTGCGCCGCCTGATCTCCACCGGATCGATGCCGACGACGCGCGCGGCGCGGTCGAGCAATTGCTCGATCAGATAGGTCGCCTCCGGCCGGCCGGCGCCGCGATAGGGCGCGAGCGGAATGGTGTTGGTCAGCACGGCGCGGCCGACGACGTGAACCGCCGGGATTTGATAGACGCCGGGCGCAAGCCGGATCGCGAACAGCGGCACCACCATGGCGGCGCCGAACACGTGCGAGCCCATGTTATGCAGCGCGTTGACCCGCAGCGCCAAAATCTTGCCGGCCTCGTCGAGTGCCAATTCGCCGGTGACGACCTGATCGCGCCCTTGCGAGTCGCCGAGCAGGGCCTCGACGCGCGTCGAGACCCATTTGACCGGGCGGCCATCGACCTTGCGCGACGCCCAGACGACGAGCGCATCCTCCGGATAGCCGCCGTGCTTCATGCCAAAGCCGCCGCCGACGTCGGGCGAGAGAACGCGCAGCTTGGTCTCGGGAATTTTCAGCACCTGCCCGGCGACGGCCGAACGCGTGCCGTGCGGGTTCTGCGAGGTCGAGTACAGCGTGTAGCTCTCGCTGTCGGGATGATATTGGCCGATCGCGGCGCGCGGCTCGATCGAATTCGCGGTGATGCGGTTGTTGCGCAGTTTCAGCGTCACCACGTGCTTAGCGGCGGCGAACGCGGCCTCCGTCGCGTCCTTATTGCCCATCATCAGCGTGAACGAGACATTGTTGGGCGCGCCATCCCACAGCACCGGGGCGCCGGGCTTGACCGCGTCCTCGACGTCGGTCACAGCCGGCAGCGGCTCGTATTCGACTTCGATCAGTTCGGCGGCATCGCGCGCCTGCGCCGAAGTCTCGGCGACCACGAAGGCGACGCGGTCGCCGACCGCGCGCACCTTGTCGGTCACGAGGATCGCACGCAACGTGCGAAAGCCTTTCGGGCCGCCCATGTCTTCCGGCATCGGCGGCGCCAGACCGCCGAGCTGGTCGGCCAGCACGTCGGCGCCGGTGAGCACCGCCAGCACGCCCGGCGCCGCTTTGGCGTTGGCGGTGTCGATGCGCTTGATGCGCGCGTGGGCGTGCGGCGACATGACCAGAACGCCGTGGCATTGGCGCGGCAGCTCGATGTCATCGACATAGCGGCCGCGGCCGGTGATGAAGCGCGGATCCTCCACGCGCGGGACGGGCTGCCCGATGCCGAACTTTTGTTGCACGCGTCTCTCCTGCCATCCTCCCCACTTCAGGGGGGAAGGAAATTTATACCGGCAATCGCGTACGATGAGAATGGATGGCCGCCGGTTTCCCGGCGGCCGTCGCCACACGGCCCGATCAGGCGCCATTTCGCCGCGCTCAGCCCCAGCGGATGGCGATGGCGCGCGCGATGGAACGCGGCCGGGTGCGCACGGTGTGACCGTCGTTGCCGGATTGAATCACCCACTCGCCGCCTTCGCGGCCGACGATCTTGCCGACGTGGTGCGGCCATACCACGACCGCGCCGACACCCGGGACGCCGGCGTGGCCCCAATGCGCCCAGTTGCGTGCCAGATTGAAGGCCGGGTTGGCGACGCCGAGCAGTTGGCGCATGTACCAGCCGCACCAGGCCGCCGGACGCGGCCCGTAGCCGCCGCGATAGGCCGTGCGCCGCGGTGGGTATCCGCCCGACCATTGCCCGAAGCTTCGGTACGCCGCGTCGCCCGCATAGCCACTGCGCGGCTCCGCCGCGTAGCGCCAGGCGTGAACAGGCCGCCGCGCATAATGACGATACTCGTGACGACGATGGGTGTGGCGATAATGATGATACGGATTGCGATGATGATGGTAGCCGCGCGCCTGCGCAGACTGCGCAATTACCCATGCGGCCACAACGGCCATCGTTAAGGTCACCAACTTCATGCGATCGACTCCTACACGTTACTTCGAGTTTGACGTGCTTCCATCTGCCAACAAAAAACCGCCAATCCGTTAGGATGGCGGATCAAACAGAAGCGCCTCATCGATGAGGTGAGACGCCCGGGTCATATCATCGCTGCGGCGATCCGTTATGCCTTCGTTTGCATGGCAAGTATGTTTGATGCGAAGGCACGCCCAATTTTTGCCGGGTTGGTCGTTGCCATGTTTGTTTGTTGGTGGCGCGATATATTTTCGATTGTGTTGGATTGTGGCAGCAAACGGACATCGCCCCGTTCAAGAAGCTGCATCTGCGTTAAATTGCCGCGACCGCAAAATGGATAAATGCGCGCGCGCCGGAATCCTGTCGATTTACGGACCTGGCGATATTTTTTATCTGGCAAAGCGCGGCATGTTTGATTGTGGCGACAAGCCGGCGCCGCCGGCGCCATTGCATGGCGTGACTCGACCGTGTTTCACGATGGCGCGGCTTTGGCCGCAGGGCGGGCGTCGTGTCGCGGGCCATTGCCGCGACTCAAGATAGCGATTCCACGCAACCGATTGTTCAGCGGGTCCGCTGCGCCGCTGCGGCAAACACTTGGTAGGCCTGCTGCAGTCCCGGCTTGCGCTTGGCGACCTCGGCGCCGACCTGTTCCAGCGTCCGCAGCATTTGCGCCTGCTCGTCGGCGGGCAGGCCGATCAGCTCGGCGTGCTGCGCCCAGATCTGCCGTTGCTTGTTGTAGAAATCGACCTCCCAGGGATTGACCTCGGCCGCGGCCTTGCCGGCGTCGCCGTCGATGATGGTTTGCAGGTCTTTGGGCAGCGCGTCGAACCACTTCTTCGAAAGAAACACCATCGAGAAGATGAACGGCTGGCCGGTCTCGGTGACGTATTTGGCGGCATCCCAGTAATGCATGGTGGTGTAGACCGTCATGGCGGCAACCGCGCCGTCGATCGTGCCCTGCTGCATCGCCGGCAGCACGTCGCCCAAGGTCATCGCCACCGGCGAGGCGCCGAGCCGCTCCAGCATCTGCTGCTGCATCTCGGCGGCGAGCACGCGCAGCTTCTTGCCCTTGAAATCGGCGAGACGGCGGATCGGCGTGCGCGCGATGACCGAAGACGGCTGCGCGACAAACAAAGCCGCGCCATGGATGCCCTTGTCGGTGCCGAAGCTGAACATCATCTTCTGCAGCTCGGGATCGCTCGCGACCCGCGCGCCCTGCGCCATGTTCCTGATCAGCCCCGGCGCCGACAGCACTTCGTAGCGATCGTCGACGCCGACCAGAAATTCCGGTGGGCCGACATAGCCCTGGATGGCGCCGAACTGTACGCCCTCGATCTCGCGCTGGATCGGACCGAGCTGGCTTGCCGGATAGATCTCGCCCTTGACGCGCCCGCCGGAATCCTTCTCGACCATGGCGACGAAGCGCTTGCACCATTCGTGCTGCGATTCGTTGATCGTGGCGGTGCCGAGCTTCATCACATAGGTTTGGCCCTGGGCGCACGCCGTACCGAGGGTAACGGCGAGCGACACGGCCACCATTCCGGCGGCGAGCGCAACGGTCGCGCGATTGATGCGGCGCATGGCAGGTCCTCCCTCTTCAAGCGCACGGCTGCTTTTTTGGCGCGCTGCGGCAGACGTCGAGGCAAGCTGGCGGCGGTCGCATCGTGACGCGAGGCGCGCCAGCCGAAGACGTCCGGCATGCGCGCGCGTCGCCGCGTTTATTGTTGCGTGCGCTTCGCCACCGCGACGAACGTGTTGTAGGCTTGATCCAGACCCGGCTTGCGCTTGGCGACCTCGGCGCCGACCGCGGCGATGTCTTGCATCATCTGGGCCTGCTCGGCCGCCGGCAGGCTGATGAGTTCGCCGTGCTCGGTCCAAGCCTTGCGCTGCTTCTCGTAGAAATCGACGGCCCACGGATTGACCTGCATCGCCGCCTTGAGCGCATCGGCGTCGATGATCGTCTGCAGATCCTTGGGCAGCGCGTCGTACCATTTTTTGGAGATGAAGGCCATCGAGAAGATGAACGGCTGGCCGGTCTCGGTGATGTATTTGGCGGCATCGTACATTTTCATGGTGGCATCGACCGTGGTGGCCAGCACGGCGCCGTCGATGGTGCCCTGCTGGATCGCCGGCAGCACGTCGCCCAGCGTCATCGCCACCGGCGAGCCGCCCAGCCGCTTGATCATCTCCTGCTGCATGTCGGCGGCGAGCACGCGCAGCTTCTTGCCCTTAATGTCGGCGAGGTGACGGATCGCAGCGCGCGAGATGATCGACGACGGCTGCGACACCCACAGCGCCGTGCCGTGGATGCCCTTCTGGGCGCCGAAGCCGAACATCATCTTCTGCATGTCCGGGTCCTGGCTGACGCGCACGCCATGCGCCATGTCGGCGACGAGGCCTGGCGCCGACATCACCTCGTAACGGGAGTCGACGCCGACCAGGAACTCGGGCGGGCCGATGTAGCCCTGGATGGCGCCGAACTGCACGCCCTCGATCTCGCGCGGGATCGGGCCGAGCTGGCTGGCCGGATAAATCTCGCCCTTGATGCGGCCGCCGGAATCCTTCTCCACCATGGCGACGAACCACTTGCACCACTGATGCTGCGCTTCGTTGATCGTCGCGGTGCCGAGCTTCATCACGTAGGTCTTGTTGTCCTGCGCTCGCGCAGCGGTGAATGCCGCCGGCAGCGCCAGCGCCGACGCGACGCCGGCAAGCAGCTCGCGG
>JASHPU010000279.1 GCA_030037885.1 Xanthobacteraceae bacterium
GCCGATGCGGTAAGAAGCTTGGCCCGGTCGCCATACCCGGCGCGCGGCTGATGAGCTCCCAAATGGTAAATTCACGGCCGTGTTCGGAAAACCGCCGCGTCTTCACGCACCGCGCATTGCGCCAGAATGGCGACCCGGCATTATCGCGGGCTGTCGGTTCTGATAGCAAGTGATGAACGACTGCAATCCTTCGGCACGGGCGACGCTCACCGTCAAGTCTGCGCCTGCAAGCCGGTTTTCAACGCAATGCCGCCATGGTAGATGATTCCGATCAGACAAATCTTTGTCCGCCCCAATGAAGTATGCGGAAACCAAAATAGATTTTTACGAGAACACCGGAACCGCGCCGGCTTATCTGCACGGCATCATGCGCCTTAATCCGGGCGCCCGAATCATCAAGTCGACCATTTGCGGTCCGCTGTTCCTCAATAGGAATTCGCAGGTCGGTCCTGACGTCGTCGCCGGCAAATATTTCGGCATGAACGAAAGCTGCTTCATCGCCCGCGCCACGATCGGCGCATTTTGCGCGATCGGCGCCCGTACCGCGATCAATCCGTTCAATCACCCGTCCGGCTGGCTCAGCATCCACGAGTTCCAATACCATCCCAATTCATTCGATTGGGTGGAAGAATACGCCGAATTCAAGCGCCTCGAGCGCACGCCCGACATGTTCGCGCACGTGACCGTCGGCAACGACGTCTGGACCGGGCATAACGTCAACGTCATGGCCGGCGTGAACGTCGGCGACGGCGCGATCATCGCGGCCGGCTCGGTCGTCACCAAGGACGTGCCGCCCTACGCGATCGTGGCCGGCGTGCCGGCCAGCATCAAGCGCTTTCGCTTCCCGGAACGGACGATCGAGCGCTTGCTGCGGCTCACATGGTGGGACCTGGAATTGTCGCAGCTCAGCGGCTTGCCGTTTCGCGACATCGATCGCTGCCTCGACATGATCGAGGCGATCAAGGCAAAGGCCGATTTGGCGGTTGCCGAATGACGCGCGGCCCATCAAGGGAAGCGGCGGCATTGCTGCCCGTCCTGGAACGATTTGGCGTGCCCCGCAGCGGGACGCTCGTGGTGCACAGCGCGATTGCGACTTTGAGTCGCCGGGGTTTTCGCGCCGAAGCAATAATCGAAACGCTGCTCGACTATCTCGCCGCCGGCAATCTCTTCATGCCGACCATGACTTGGCGCACCGTGACGCCGGACAATCCGCGCTGGGACGAAATGGCGACGCCGTCCCACACTGGCGTTCTGACGGAAGTGTTCCGCACCCGTTACGCGGCTGCGCGCAGCATTCATCCGACGCACTCGGTCGCCGGCTGGGGCCCGGCGGCGCGGCTCTTGCTGTCACGCCACCACGTCGACAGCACGCCGGTATCCGCCAACAGCCCGTACGGGCTGATGCGCGATTACGACGCCTACGTGCTAATGGTCGGCGTCGGCCTGGAATGCTGCACGGCGATCCACCTGCCCGAGGAGGTGATCAACGTCGACCTCTATGTGCGGCCGCCCGAGCAGGCGGAGCTTTATCACTGCCGCGACCGCGCCGGCGTCGTGCATCCGGTGCGCACCCGGCGCCATCCGCGGCTCGACCGCGATTTCCCGCAATTTGCACCGGCGCTGGCCGAACGTGGCCTGCTGCAAACCGGCACCGTCGAAGGCTGTCCGTATACCGTCGTCGCGCTACGCGATTTGCTGCGGCACGTGTTCGCCGCTCTGGTCGAGAATCCCCGCGCCACGCTGCGGCAAGCGCAGCCTGCCGTTGCCTAGCCTTCAAACAGACCGATGGCGTCGGATGAAGGAAACCTGCCGTTCGGCGCTTGCGGGCGCTCTTGGTGCAGCTGCTGCGACGGACGCCAAAGCCCTTGTCACTGCATCGGCGCGAGCTATAAATGGCTGAACCGGTCTGAATGTTTCTCGGCGAATCGGCGCACAACGGCGCGGGCAGGAACTGATGCGCGATTGGTCCAAGGCGGACTGGGTCGACCCCAGATATAACTGGCAGCCGATGCCGGTGCCGGACATGCCGGACCGCCTGCTGATCGACTTCGCCACCCGCTGCAATCTGCGCTGTCACATGTGCCCGGTTTGGGGGCTCGATGATGACGACCAGATCGACCCGCTCAAAGGCATCATGAATCTCGATGCCGCGCGCAAGATGCTCGACGAGTTCACCAAAAAGCAGCCGATGGTGGCGCCAAGCATCTACGGCGAGCCGCTGCTCATTCCGAACTTGCGCGAGGTGTTCACCGAGATGAAGCGGCGCGGCATCGCCATCGCGATGAACACCAACGGCCTGACGCTGACCGAGGACCTCGCCGAGTTCTTCTGTCGGATCAAGGTCGATTCGATCATGTTCAGCCTGGATTCGACCACGCCGGAAACCTTGAAGAAGGTGCGCGGCGTCGACAAGCTCGCCAAGATCGAAGCCGCGGTGTTCCGGATGCTGCGCGTGCGCGGCGACCGCGAACACCCGCGGATCGGCGTCTCGTTCACCGCGCAGGGCACCAATCGTCACGAGGAGCAGGCGTTCGTCGACCGCTGGGTCGGCGTCGTCGACGTGGTGCGCATGGGCATCGTGTTCGAGAACGGCACCTTTCCCGACATGATCGAACCGCCCAAGCGCGTGCCCTGCGCGGTCATCTACAAGACCATGCCGGTGCACAATGACGGCAGCGTCCGGCTCTGCTGCCTGGACGGCGTGCGCGCCACCGACATGGGCAACGTGTTCGACAAGGGCGTCGAAGCGATCTGGCACGGCGAGGAATTCGCCAAGGCGCGCTATTATCACGAAACCGCGCAGTGGGATAAGGTGCCGTTCTGCAAGGGCTGCAACGGCTGGGCGCAGTACGAGTACACCGAAGAGGTGAAGGACGGCCTGTTGATCCGCCGCTCGCCCGAATACAGCTACTACAACCTGATTGATCGCCTCGACAATTGGAGCGGCAACCTGCTCGGCGGCCACAAGCCGCCGCCGGATGCGCTGCAGGGCGAAAAAAATGCTGCCCAAGCCCGGGACCTCGCCCTGCGGTGAGCGTCGTGCGCAGCTGACGGAGTAGAAAAGCGACCCCACGTGCGCCGCGCTGTTTTCCTCGATCGTGACGGCGTCATCAACGCCAACCTGGAGCGCGACGGCCGCCCCGTCGCGCCGACGACGCTCGCGGAGTTCCGGTTGTTGCCCGGCGCGGACGACGCGGTGCGGCGGCTCAAGGAGCGCGGCTATCTGGTCATCGTGATCACCAATCAGCCGGACGTCGCCAACGGCCTGACGGAACGGGCCACGGTCGAAGCCATGCACGACATGATGCGGGCGCGCCTGCTCATCGATGACGTTAAGACCTGCTTTCACAACGACGCAGCGCGTTGCGATTGCCGCAAGCCGAAACCGGGCCTCATCCTCGCGGCGGCCGCCGAGCACGGCATCGATCTGGCGCGAAGCTACGTGGTCGGCGATCGCTGGCGCGATGTCGCAGCGGGCCGCGCCGCCGGCTGTTTCAGCATCTTCATCGATTATTCCTATCGGCAGGACGGCCCCAACTTTCCCGACATGGTGGTGAAATCGCTGGCTGAGGCCGCCGCGATCATTCTCAGCCGGGAAGAAGACGTTGCGGCCTCGGGCCATCCTGCTTTGCGCTAATCCTGCCGCGTCAGAAAGCGCGGCGCGCGTCATAGCGCCCTCGCCCCTTGCGGGAGAGGGCAACGCAAGCCGCGCAACAAACTCGGCTCGGTGCGGGGTTGCGGCCGCGCCTCCTCACCCACTTTGTTGTTGAACCGCCGAGTCGCCCTCTCCCGCAAAGGGCGCAAGGGGCGAGGGCACGCCCATGAGCGCCGCGTTTCCGGCAGCATCTCGACGGCGTAAGAGCGAAAATTTTTCTCCTCAGCGTATCGTCGCCCGCCAAGATCGCGAGCATCCGCGCGTGTGGGCCGCTCTCGCCATCGCCGGCGACCGTTACGCCGATGCGCTGGCGGCGAGCAAGGCGTGGCTCCGCCAAAGCGGCGTCATGCCGGTGCATGCTTTCGACCAGCACGAGACGATGCTCGGCCAGGGCACGCTCGCCGTGGAGTTCGAGCAGCAGGCGTCGGCAATCGACATGCTGCTCGTCGCCGTCGGCGGCGGCGGTCTGATCGCCGGCATTGCCGCCTGGTATCGCGGGCGCGTCAAGGTGGTCGGCGTCGAGCCGGTCGCGGCGCCGACGCTGACCAAGGCGCTGGAAGCGGGACGGCCGGTCGATGCCGAAGCCGGCGGCGTGGCGGCGAATTCGCTGGCGCCGCGCCGGGTCGGCGAGCGGGGCTTTCCGATCATCGAGGCGCATGTTGCAGCCGTCGCGCTGGTCACGAATGACGCCATCGTGCAGGCGCAAAAAGCCTTGTGGGCAGCCGCGCGCATTGTGGCGCAGGGCGCCGCATGCGGTCCAACCGTGCGCCGCATGGCGTTGCACGTATTGCGTAAATTTCGTAATCACCGGCACGAAGCGAACACGACCTGTGTTGCCATGGTGAAGCCGCGCCATTCAGCGCGAGGCGCGCGTTTGAGGAGCATTGCATGACCGGAATGCTGGAACAGGAGCTGCCCGGGCTCGGCCACAACAAGCCGTCGCCGGAAGATGCCGACGAGATCAAGCACGGCCGCTGGGAGCGCTGGGCCAAGAAGCGCACTTTTGTGCGCGCGTTGGAGGGGACCTACAGCCATCTTTACAAGAAGCTGTTGGAGGAGCCGCGGGTCTATTCGTCCAAGGACCATCCCTGGAAGGGCGGTCCGGCGATGTACGGCAAGCACATCATCTCGCCGCAGGCGGTCAACATCGTGCAATCGATCGAATCGCACATCGAGGTCTACGCGCCGCTCAACGCCGGGCAGAAGCACGGCCACCTCAACAGCGCGGTGTTCTACGTGCTCAAGGGCCACGGCCACGACGTCCACGACGGCCGCTACATCAAATGGCAGGCCGGCGACGTGATGCTGGTCGAGAACGCCAGCGTGCACCAGCATTTCAACGACGACGACAAGGAATCGGCGATCCTTCTGGTGTTCAAGGCCAAGCCGCTGTTTTTGTTCATGCACCTGTTGTTCCAGAAAATGGTCGAGTGGCCGACCGACTCGCTGCCGCCCGGCGTCAAGGAATTCCATCCGCCGACCGAAATTTGAGTTGAAAGAACAAACAATGCCGCTGTTCGAAGACAAAGTGCCGTCGCTGTCCGGCACCGCGCAGGCCGATTTCCTCGCCGCGGCCATCGCCGAGTCGGTGGCGTTCCGCGAGGATTACGCCACGCTGCCGAACGTCATCAAAGCCGAGGCCATGCCGTGGGAGCGCTCGCCCGACGGCCTGATCAAGCATCTGGTCAACAAGAAGATGCACACCCGTGAGTGCTGCATGGAAGCCTACATGCAGTTTCTCAAGGACGGCGAACGCTCCGGCAAGCACCGCCACATGTGGGAGGAGCTGTTCTTCGTGGTCGAAGGCTCCGGCTACGACCTGCACTGGGACCTGAAATGGGACTGCCTCGACGCCTTCCAGTGGGAATGGGCCGCGGAGCCGAAGAAATTCGAATGGACGGTCGGCGATTACGTCTACATTCCGCCGTTCACCGCGCACCAGCACTTCGCCAAGCCCGGCGAGGAATGCCGCATCATCGTGATGTCGAACCGCATCGTCAAAGACATGGGCTTCGACTGGTACGACCAGGTCGAACGCGCGCCGGGGTTTTGATCTTCCTCCCCCGCGGAGCGTGGCGCAGCGGGGGAGGGGGACCGCGCGAAACGCGGTGGAGGGGGCGCGGCGGCGATGCCGCCACACGACGTTTTGGGGCAGAGATGGCAAAAAAACTGCTTGAGCAGGTCGTCGAGGCACGACGCACCGGCATTTATACGATGAGCGATGATGAACGTGCCGCGGTGCGCCGAGGCTTGGCGCAGGCCGATCGCGGTGAATTTGTTTCAGACGAAGTTGTTGCAGACGCCGACAAGCGCCACGGCTTGTAGGGGATTCACAAACCGTTGTACACGGCGTCTTCCGGATTATGCCAGACGGCGGCAAATGCATCTTTGCTGGTCTGCGTTGCGGCGCGGGTGAACGATCGCTTCTGCTCGCGCGCGGGCAACGAATTCGACAAAATCATCGATCTCGGCTATTCGCTCGGCCGCAAGCGCCTGGATTTTCTCCATTAAATCTTTGACATTCCGCATGCCTCCGCCTCCAGGTTGTTCGCGTCCGCTACTCAGAGGCCCCTTCCACCGCGCTTCGCGCGGTCCCCCTCCCCCGCTGCGCTTCGCTTCGCGAGGGAGGAGATTAGTTCCCGCTCCCAGCCGAACACGCTGCGGCCGCCGTAGTCGGGCGAGGTTTTCCGCTCCTGCGCGATGAACGCTTGGACGCTTGGGCCCGTGGCGGCGCGTTCCAGGCGCCGCGATTCGCGGTCGAGCCGTTGCAGCGCCGAGAGCTGCTCGTCCTGGCCGAGCTTTGCGGTCTGCACCGCCGATTTGAGCACGCGGATGGTTTCGTCGTAGACCTTGATCGGCACCGGAAACGGCTGCCGGTCCTCGCCGCCATGAGCCAGCGAAAAGCGCGCCGGATCGGCGAAGCGGCACGGCGCGCCGTGCACCACTTCGGCGACCAGCGCCAGCGCCCGCACCGTGCGCGCGCCGACGCCGGGCGTGAGAAGGAGTTCGGGAAAATCGGCGGGACCGCGCTCCGCAGCCGCGGCGAGATTGCCGTGCAGCCGGCGCAAATGAATGTCGCTTGAGCGCACGTCGTGATGGGCCGGCACGACCAGAAACGGCAGTTCGGCTTGCGGCGCAGGCGCGGCGTCCGTTGTGCTGATCGCCGCAAGCTCGCGCGTGATGCCGTCGGGGCCGAGCGTAGCGAGGAGATCGAGCTGCTTTGCGCGCGACGCCGCGGCGCGGCGGTCGGTGAGATTGACGATGTTGCCCTGCGCGCGGCCTTCGATCGCGGCGTGCGGCTCGTCAACGAAGTTTTTCAGGCCCTCCGACAGCCAATGATAGCGCCGCGCCTGTTTGCGCGCGCCGTTCATGCCCTGCTGCACCACGACCCAATGGCCGTCGTCGGCGACCACAAAGCCGTGCAGATAAAGCGCGAAGCCGTCCTGCACCGCGGCGCTGTCCACCTTGGCGATGAGCCGGCTGGCGCGCACGAGCGCGGCGCCGTCGAAGCCGGCGCGGTCGCCGGCCGCGACAAGCTCGTCAGGCGTGCGCCGCGAATGCTTGCCGCGGCCGCCGCAGACGGTGAGGCCGAGCTCGCCGTATCGCGACGCCAGGCCGCGCTTGAGCGCGCCGAGCACGCTCGTGGTGATGCCGGAGGAATGCCAGTCCATGCCCATCACCGCGCCGAACGACTGGAACCAGAACGGATGCGACAGCCGGCGCAGAAATTCGTCGCGCCCGTAATGATGGATGACGGCCTGCACGATGACGACGCCCAGCCGCGTCATGCGGTTGGCCAGCCATTTCGGCACGGCGCCGTTATGGAGCGGCAGATCGGCGCTGCCGGAGGGTCGGGTCATCGATCACCTGGAATCGCGCGAACTACTGTTTGGTTCTTATTTCGTTCTTCGTTACAAGATAGTCAATGCGGCTGTGGTCCGGCCCTATAGCGACTCAGCTCCATCGGACTAATCGAGCGAGATATGGCTCTCGCTGATCACGTGGCCCCATAATTGCGTCTCTTCGCCGATGAATTTCTTGGCGTCCGAAAGCGTGCCGCCCATCGGATCAAGCTCGATGGCGCGCAGCTTTTGTACGATCGCGGGCTCTTGCAGGACGGCGTCGGTGTCGCGGTTGATCGTTTCGGCGAGCGCGGCCGGGAGCCCGGGCGGGCCGGCGATGGCGAACCAGGTGATCGAGCGGAAGCCGGCGAGCCCCTGCTCGGCGATCGTCGGCACCTGCGGCAGCCTGCTGGAGCGCTCCGGGCTGGCGACGCCCAACAGCTTGACCTTGCCGGCGCGATAGAGCGGCGCCGAGGTGGCGAGCGTGTCGAAGAACAGATCGACATTGCCGGCCATGACGTCGATCAAGGCCGGCTGCGCGCCGTGATAGGGCACGTGCACCATCTTGATGCCGCCAAGCACTTCCAGTTCGGCGCCGGATAATTGCGCGGTCGAGCCGACGCCCTGCGAGGCGAAGGTGAGCTTGCCCGGATGGGCCTTGCCGTAGGCGATCAGCCCCTTGACGTCGTTGACCGGGAAGTTCGGCCGCGCGTCGAGCACGTTAGCGATCTTGGCGAGGAGCACGACCGGCACGAACTTGGTCGGGTCGTATTTGAGGTTGTGATAGAGCAGTTGCTGGATGGCGAGCGGCGCTGGCGGGCAGAGCAGCAGCGTGTAGCCGTCGGGCTCGGCATGGGCCACGTATTCGGAGCCGAGATTCATCGCCGCGCCCGGCATGTTCTCGACGATGACCGGCTTGCCCCATTTGTCCTGCAGCGCCTTGGCGACGAGCCGCGCCAGAATGTCGGTGGTCGAGCCCGGCAGCACCGGCAGCACGATCTTCACCACATGGGTCGGATAGGGCTCCTGCGCCGATGCGCTGGTCGCCGCGACGAGCGCCAGCCCAGCCGCAACGAGCCACGAGCGGACCTTCATCATGGGCTCCCGGAACAATTTGCGCAGCGCGTGCGAGCGACTATAGAAATCCCCGCCGCATGCGCCAAGGCCGCGTGGCAGCGCCATGGCGCAGCGTTTTGTCGGGCCGTTACGGCCATCTCCGCTCATTCCCGCGAAAGCGGGAATCCAGGAGGGGATGGCTGCGTTGTGGGATAACCCGGGGTTCCCGCTTTCCGCCTTCGCGCGATGCGCTTCGGCGGACGGCAAGCCCGCCGTATCGCGGTCGAAAAGGTCGCCACCACGCCCAACAATCCAGCGCTCGGCCCTGCGGGCTGGCACGCATGTGTGATTATTGGATCATCCGCATGCGCGGATGATGACATGTAATGGATGTATTCAGTGCGTTGCTACTAAGAAGGAAGCGGCGGCTCAGCTCTGCCAGCCGAAGGCGACCTTATCGAGCACGCGGGTGCCGAATTTTTCCGAGGAGCGTGCCACCGCCTTGCCGCCGAGGGCGCGATAGAACTCGACGGCGTTCTGGTTTTCCGACAGCGCCCACACGATCAGCGAGCGGAGCGCGCTCTGGGCGAGATCGCGCCGCGCCGCGGTGAATAGCCGCCGGCCGAAACCGAGCCCCTGGAACTCCGGCCGCAGATACAGCTCGTAGATCTCGCCGTCGTAGTACAGGCTGCGGGCGCGGTTGCGGCCGTAATTGGCGTAGCCGGCGATCTTGTCGCCGAATTGCAGGAGCGCGATACGGCTGCCTTTGCGGATGGCGCTATCCCACCACGCCGGACCGCGCCGGCTGATGAGCTTTTCGAGTTCCGTCCCCGGAATGATGCCCTGATAAGCGGTCCGCCACGCTTCATCGTGGCATTCGGCGACCGCGGCGGCATCGTTGGCCTTGGCGCGGCGGATTTCGATGAGGACAGTACTCATGGCGCGATCAAAGCAAGCGGCTCCACGGGCTTCAAGGTCAAAGATTCACACATCGTTAACGATGTGGATTATTAGCGGAGTCGCGGCGCCGGCGCCATCATCGCAAGCGCAAAAATGCAAGGTCCGGTCGTAATCTGCCGGCCCTGTTGCAGGAGCGCCACGGTCCGCGACATTTTGCAGCGATGCAGCGTACGGGACGGCGCAAACGGCGGCGCCGATGCTAATGTCAACGTCGCTGAATGCGGCTGCTGCGCGGTGTGGCGGCCCAGCGGTGAGTCATACCCGCTCGACTTCCTTGCGCCGCTCGTCGCGCTTGCGGTCGTTCGGATCGAGCAGTTTTTTGCGCAGCCGGATCGATTTCGGCGTCACCTCGACCAGCTCGTCGTCGTCGATATAGGCGAGCGCCTTCTCCAAGGTCATGCGAATCGGCGGGGTGAGCCGTATCGCCTCGTCCTTGGAATGGGTGCGGATGTTGGTGAGCTTTTTGCCCTTGAGCACGTTGACTTCGAGGTCGTTGCCGCGGGTGTGCTCGCCGACGATCATGCCGCGATAGACCTTCCAGCCCGGCTCGATCATCATCGGGCCGCGGTCTTCCAGATTCCACATCGCGTAGGCGACCGCCTCGCCCTGATCGGTGGCGAGCAGCACGCCGTTGCGGCGGCCGGCGATGTCGCCGCGATGCGGCCCGTAGGCGTGGAACAGCCGGTTCATCACCGCGGTGCCGCGGCTGTCGGTGAGGAGTTCGCCGTGATAGCCGATCAGCCCGCGCGTCGGCGCGTGAAAAATCAGCCGCACGCGCCCGCCGCCGGACGGCCGCATCTCGATCATCTCGCCCTTGCGTTCGGCGAGCTTCTGCACCACCACGCCGGCGTGCTGCTCGTCGACGTCGATGACGACCTCCTCGATCGGTTCGAGCAGTTCGCCCGACGGGCCGTGCTGGAACAGCACCTTCGGCCGCGACACCGAGAGCTCGAAGCCCTCGCGCCGCATGGTCTCGATCAAAATGCCGAGCTGCAGCTCGCCGCGGCCGGCGACTTCCATCGAATCCTTCTCGGCCGACTCGGAAATGCGCAGCGCCACGTTGCCTTCGGCTTCGCGCAACAGCCGCTCGCGAATGACGCGGCTCTGCACCTTGTCGCCCTCGGTGCCGGCGAGCGGCGAATCGTTGATGCGGAACGTCATGGTCAGCGTCGGCGGGTCGATCGGCTGCGCCGGCAGCGGCTCGGTCAGTTCGGGCGCGCACAGCGTGTGCGACACGAAGGCTTCGGGCAGGCCGGCAACGGCGACGATGTCGCCGGCGAAACCCTCGTCGATCGGTGCGCGTTCCAGGCCGCGGAACGCCAGCACCTTGGTGACGCGGCCGTCCTCGACCGGCGCGCCATGGCGGTCGAGCACCTTGACGGTCTGGTTGGGCTTGACGCTGCCGGAAACGATGCGGCCGGTGACGATGCGGCCGAGATACGGATTGGCTTCCAGGATGGTGCCGAGCATGCGGAACGGCCCGTCCTCGATCTGCGGCGGCGGCACGTGGCGCAACACCAACTCGAACAGCGGCGCCATGCCGCGATCTTGCGGCCCGGCGGGATGCTCCGCCATCCAGCCCTGCTTGGCCGAGCCGTAGAGCAGCGGAAAGTCGAGCTGCGCCTCGCTGGCATCGAGCGCGGCGAACAGGTCGAAAACTTCGTTGGCAACTTCGGTCGGCCGCGCGTCGGGCCGGTCGACCTTGTTGATCACGACGATCGGCTTGAGCCCGACCTTGAGCGCCTTGGTGACGACGAACTTGGTCTGCGGCAACGGACCTTCCGCGGCATCGACCAAGACCAGCACGCCGTCCACCATGTTGAGGATGCGCTCGACCTCGCCGCCGAAATCGACGTGACCGGGCGTGTCGACGATATTGATGCGGCTGTCGTGCCAGAGCAGCGACGTCACCTTGGACAGAATGGTGATGCCGCGCTCGCGCTCCAGCTCGTTGGAATCGAGCGCGCGCTCGACGACGCGCTGGTTCTCGCGAAACGCGCCGGATTGCTGCAACAGCCGGTCGACCAACGTGGTCTTGCCGTGGTCGACATGGGCGATAATGGCGATGTTGCGGAGGTTCATGCGTTAAGCGCACCAAATCGTTACGGGCCCCGAGGGGCCCGCGCAGCCGGAATATAGTCAGCCGCCTGGCCGGCGCAATGCCGCGGTGGCGCAGCCGAGCCGTAGCCCCTCTTCGGGCCGGACCCGTTGGCTCGCAATGACGATCGAGTGTGCCGTCGCGATCTAAAAATCATCTTGCTCTAATGCCCGGCTGAAACGCGTTTGTTCGAAAATTGCTGCTGCTCAAAAGGAATTCTGCGACGGCGGTTCGGGCCGTGCACTTTAACGGGCGGAGATGACGAACGCAGCCCGTTTCGCTAATTTGGCCGGAGGATTGGGAGGGACAGTCCATGAGATTGACGCGATGGCCTGCCCTTTGCGGCGCGGCAAATTTGCTTGCCGTATCGCTATGCATTTCGCCGACTTTCGCACAGACGCGGCAGCAGATCGATTGGTGCACGAATGAAGGCAATGCCTACTCGCCCGATTTGCGAATCACCGGCTGCACCGCGGCAATCCGCTCCGGCCGGTGGAGCGGCCCGGACATTGCATGGGCTTTTGTCGGCCGCTGCTGGGCCTACACTGACGACGGCAAATATGATCAAGCCTTTGCCGACTGCAACAAGGCGATCGCGCTCGATCCGAAAAGTGCCCTCGCCTACAACAACCGCTGCTGGGCCTATATTGGCACGGGCAACGATGATCAAGCCATTGCCGACTGCACCCGGGCGACTGAGCTTGATCCGAAAAATGCACTGGCCTACGACAACCGCTGCTTGGCCTACATCGAGCAGGGCAACCATGATCGAGCCGTTGCCGACTGCGACCAGGCGATCCGGCTCGATCCGAAATTGTCGACGGCCTACAATAACCGCTGCTGGGCCCGAGCGGTGGCCGGGCATGAGTTGCAGGCCGCGCTGACCGACTGCAACGAAGCGCTGCAGCTTTCGCCTGACAACGCCCATTACCTGAACAGTCGCGCTCTGGTGCAGTTAAAGCTCGACACATTCGATGCGGCCATTGCCGATTACAGCGCCGCGATCGCCCATAACCCCAAGGATGCGGGATCGCTCTACGCTCGCGGCGTGGCCAAGCTGAAGAAAGGCGATAGTGCCGGCGGCAACGCCGACATCGCCGCCGCCAAGGCGATTCGCTCCGATGTCGATAAGGTGTATGCGGGCTATGGAGTGAGCTAAAGACCAGCCCCGAGGCCGGTTTGCGGTCCGCTTTCAGGGGCCCAGCCCATATCCGGCTTAGGATGACCCGGCCTGTTGAATTGGCTCAGCTTGATCGTGATATAATGCGCTGCGACCGGCATCGGCGCAGAGGGTGAAAGGACAGAAATGCGGTTCTGGCAGCAGGCGGCCTCGTGGCAGGATTTTACCGCGCTCGGCCGCGGCATGGCTTCGAGCGAAGCGGCGTTGCGGCGCAAGCTCTGGCGCAGGATTTTGTGCGAAGCCGCAAGCCTGCCGTTTGTCGAGGACTTATTGACCGCGCATTACTGCGCCTTCGACCGCGGGACGCCGGTCTATGTCAAGGCGGTGCTGGCCGGCGCGCTGGTTTATTTCGTCGTGCCCGGCCATTTGGTTCCGAAAATTCCAAAATATTTTTCGATGGTCGGCTTGGCGGACGACGCGGCAGTGCTCGGCGCCGCCTTCAAGGCGGTGTCCTCGCACATCAAGCCTGAGCATCGCGAGGCGGCGCGGCGCCGGATGGCGCGACTGCGCGGCGAAGCGTATTCACGGCCGTAACACGATCTTGCCCATCGCTTTGCGATCGGCGATGGCCTTGAGCGCCGCGGCGATCTGTTCGAGCGGATAGACCGCGTGGACGTGGGCGCTGAGCTTGCCCTCGCCGCACCAGCGCACGATGTCGGTCATCAGCGCGCGCTGCGCCAGGGGCGCGCGCTTGGTCCACGCGCCCCACGATACGCCGCGAATATCGCAGCTTTTGAGCAGCGCGAGATTGAGCGGAATTTTTGGAATCTCGCCGGCCGCAAAGCCGACCACCAGATAGCGGCCGAGCCAGCCGAGCGAGCGCAGCGCCGGCTCCGCATAAGGACCGCCAACCGGGTCGTAGACCACGTCGACGCCCTGTTCGCCGCCCAGTTTTTTCAGCGCCTCGCGCAAATTTTCGGCGGCGTAGTTCACGGTCGCGTCGGCGCCGTGCGCGCGCGCGAAATCGACTTTCTCGTCCGAAGAGGCGCAGGCGATGACGCGCGCGCCGAGCATCTTGCCGAGTTCGACCGCGGCCAAGCCGGTGCCGCCGGAAGCGCCGAGCACGACCAGGGTTTCTCCGCCTTTCAATTCGGCCCGTTCGCGCAGCGCGTAGAGCGTGGTGCCGTAGGTGACGGTGAGGCCGGCGGCGCGCTCGAAATCGAGACTGTCCGGCAGCTTGACCAATTGCTGCGCCGCAATGGCGACGGCCTCGCGCGCGGCGCCCGAGCCCATATAACCCATGACGCGGTCGCCGCTCGCAATGTCGGTCACGCCGGCGCCGACGCGCTCGACGATGCCGGCGAATTCGGCCGCCGGAGAAAATGGAAATGGCGGTCGGTGCTGGTACTTGCCGACGATGATCAGGGTGTCGAAGAAGTTCAGCGCCGCAGCCGCGACCCGCACCACGGCCTCGCCGGGTGCTGGCTGCGGCGGCGCCATGTCCGCCAGTTCGAGCTCGTCAGGGCTGCCGAAATGAGTGCAGAGCACGGCTTTCATGCGCCCTGATTAGCACATTTTGTCGAGGGCCCGCTCGACGCCGAGATGCGGCACGTTATGCCGCACCTTCGACCCGCCGGTTTCTTGCCGCCGACTCTTGCAGCCGATTCTTGCGACCGATTCTTGCGACCGATTCTTGGCGTAGCTGCAAAGGTTTGCTATCAGTGCCGGGGGTGGGGAGGTCCCATGGCTATCAATCGCGCATTGCCCGTCGTGCTGGCGCTGGCCGTTGCGGCAGCTTTGGCCGTGCCGGCAGGCGCGCAGCAGCAAGCCGAGCCCGGCGCTCCCTCACCGGCCAGGCCGACGCCAAAACGGCCGCCGAAGCCCAAGCCGAGAGAAACCGAGGCCGCGCCGGCACCGCTTGCGGGCGCCGCCAAGCCGACGCTGCTCGGCCAATTTGGCGATTGGGGCGCCTACACGGCGTCGCCGGAGGGCAAGAAAATATGCTTCGCCATCGCCAAGCCGGCCACCGCCGAGACCAAGCCGCCGGATCGGCCGCGCAACCAGCCCTACATGTTCATCTCGACGCGGCCGGCCGATAAGGTCAGCAACGAGGTTTCGGTCATCGTCGGCTATCCGTTCAAGACCAGCTCGGAGGCGAGCATCGACGTGGGCGCAACCACGTTTGCGCTGTACACTCAGGGCGACGGCGCCTGGATCAAGAACGCCGCCGAAGAAACCCACATGGTCGATGCCATGCGCCAGGGCGAAAGTGCCGTGGTCCACGGCATGTCGTCGCGCGGTACGCAATCGACCGACACCTACCCGCTCAAAGGCCTGTCGGAGGCGCTCGACCGCGTCGCGCAGGAATGTAGGTAGGCCGGCTTGGCCGCCACGGCTGCGGCGGGCGTATGTATACCTCGCCGTTCGCCGCGGAGCGATTATCTATGCGTGGGCGCCATTGTGAGGCACCGTTCTCTCGGATCGTGTGAATGTCTTTAGCCGCAGATCACGCGGAAGCGTCGGCCGCATTCGTCGAAAAGCGGCCGCTTGAGCGCTACGTGGCGCCGGACAAACCGTCGCTGATCGGTTTTTCGCGCGTAGCGTTGGCGCAAGCGCTCGGCGCGGCGGGGGTGCCGGAACCGCGGCGCCGCATGCGGGTGCAGCAGATTTGGCATTGGCTCTACGTGCGCGGCGCGCGGGATTTCGACGCGATGACGACACTGTCGAAGGAGTTGCGCGCCGCCTTGGCGCAGCGCTTCACGCTGGCCCGCCCGGACATCGCCGCCGAGCAGATCTCGGTCGACGGCACGCGCAAATGGCTGCTGCGGCTGCCGGGCGAGACCGGCAGCCATCCGCACGAAGTTGAATGCGTCTACATTCCGGAGGCTGACCGCGGCACGTTGTGCATATCGAGCCAGGTCGGCTGCACGCTCAATTGCACGTTCTGCCATACCGGCACGCAGCGGCTGGTGCGCAATCTCACCGCCGGCGAGATCGTCGCCCAGGTGGTGCTGGCGCGCGACCGGCTCGGCGACTGGACGCCGACGGACGGATACCAAGCGACCCCCACCCGGATGGCTTCGCCATCCGACCTCCCCCTTTCAGGGGGAGGTGAAAGACGGCGGCTCGTCTCCAACATCGTCATGATGGGCATGGGCGAGCCGCTCTA
>JASHPU010000031.1 GCA_030037885.1 Xanthobacteraceae bacterium
ATCCGTATTTTTCCGGCACCAAGCTCGCCTGGCTGCTCGATCACGTGCCGGGCGCGCGCGACTTGGCGGAGCGCGGCGAGCTCGCCTTCGGCACCGTCGACACGTACCTGTTGTGGCGCCTGACCGGCGGCAAGGTGCACGCGACCGACGCCACCAACGCGTCGCGCACGCTGCTGTTCGACATTCATCGCGGCTGCTGGGACGAGCGGCTGCTGGCGATCCTCGACATTCCCAGCGCCGTTCTGCCGGAGGTGCGCGATTCATCCGGCGCGTTCGGCGCAACCGACCCCAAGCTGTTCGGCGCGCCGATTCCGATTTGCGGCATCGCCGGTGACCAGCAGGCGGCGCTGGTCGGGCAGGCCTGCTTCGCGCCCGCCATGGTCAAGTCGACCTACGGCACCGGCTGCTTTGCGCTGATCAATACCGGCACGATGCCGGTCGCTTCCAAGAACCGGCTCTTGACCACCATCGCCTATCAGTTCGGCGGCAAGCGGGCTTACGCGCTCGAAGGTTCGATCTTCGTCGCCGGCGCGGCGGTGCAATGGTTGCGCGACGGCTTGCGCGTCGTGCCCGACGCCGCTTCGACCGGCGCGCTCGCTGCAACTGCTGATCCGAGCCAGGATGTGATCCTGGTGCCGGCTTTTGTCGGCCTCGGCGCGCCCCATTGGCGGCCGGACGCCCGCGGCGCCCTGTTCGGCCTGACCCGCGCGACCGGCGCCGCGGAGCTGGCGCGCGCCGCCCTCGAAAGCGTCTCTTTCCAGACCGCCGACCTGTTAGCCGCCATGCGCTCCGACTGGCCGCCGGCCGAAAAGACGTTGAGCGTTTTGCGCGTCGATGGCGGCATGGCGAACTCCGACTGGACCATGCAGCACCTCGCCGATTTGACCGGCTGCACGGTCGACCGGCCGCATATCCGCGAAACCACCGCGCTCGGCGCCGCCTATCTGGCCGGCCTGCACGTCGGTTTCTTTCCCGAGCCGGACCGCTTCGCCGCACAATGGCGTTTGGAGCGACGGTTCACCCCGCAGCTAGACCCGGCCGCGCGCCAGCAAAAACTCGCCGGCTGGGACGCCGCGGTGCGGCGCTTGCTGAGCTGATTCTCAGGACCGGCCGCCGCCTCGCCCCGGGAAGTCGCCGATTGCTCTTGGGGTGGAGCAATGGTTAATCACGCCTTAACCTCGCCGCTCCTATGCTGCCGGATCGGTGATCCGGCGGGCGGCCCCGCTGTGCGTGATGTATAGGATGACCCGCCAATCTCCCCCTCCGCCTGCTCGCGTGCAAAACGGGCGCTCGCCGTTCGTGCGGCTGCGCGAGTTGCTCGACGGCATCGCGCCGGGCAAGCCGGCGATCAGCCTTGCGGTCGGCGAGCCGCAGCATCCGATGCCGCCCTTCGTCGGCTCGATCATTGCGGCGCATCTTGCCGAATTCGGCCGCTATCCGATGAACAAGGGCTTGGATGAGTTCGCCCAAGCGGTCGGCAAGTGGCTCGACCGCCGCTACGTGCTTCCCCGCCCGGTCGATCCGGCGTCCGAGGTGCTGGTCCTCAACGGCACGCGCGAAGGGCTGTTTCTCGCCGGCGTTGCGGCCAAGAACTGGGTCGGGCCGCGCGCCGGCCGTCCGGCGGTGCTCATTCCGAATCCGTTTTATGCGGCGTATGCGGCCGGTGCCGTCGCCGCCGATTGCGAGCCGGTCTATCTGCCGGCGACGCAGGCCACCGGCTTTTTGCCCGATCTCGACGCGCTCGGCGACGATTTGCTCACCCGCACGGTCGCGGTCTATCTCGCCTCGCCGGCCAATCCGCAGGGCGCGGTGGCCGAACGCGATTATCTCAACCGGCTCGCCGCTTTGGCGCGGCGCTTCGGCTTTTTGGTGTTCTCCGACGAGTGCTACTGCGAGATCTACAGCGAGCGCGCGCCGCCCGGCATGCTCGAAGCCGCCGGGCCGGACTTTGCCAACGTCGCGGTGTTTCATTCGCTGTCGAAGCGCTCGAGCCTGCCTGGCTTGCGGGTCGGCTTCGCCGCCGGCGATCGAAAGTTTCTGCAGGCCTATCTGGAATTGCGCAACGTCGCCGCGCCGCAGGTGCCGATGCCGCTGCAACACGTCGCCGCCGCCGCCTATGGCGATGAGCGCCATGTCGAAGACAACAGGCGGCTGTACCGGGAAAAATTCGATCTCGCCGATCAGATCGTCGGCGACCGCTACGGCTATCGCCGCCCGGCCGGCGGGTTCTTTCTCTGGCTCGACGTCGCGGCGCAGGGCGGCAGCGAGGCGGCGACGGTCGCGTTGTGGCGGGAAGCGGGCCTGCGCGTCGTGCCCGGCCGCTATCTGGCGCGCGAGCAGGCCGACGGCAGCAATCCCGGCGAAAACTACATCCGCGTCGCCATGGTGCAAAACAAAGAGATCACCGCCGAGGCGCTGCATCGCCTGGTCGAGGTTTTCGGATGAGGTGGGAGCCGGACGACCGCTTCGATCGTCATTCCGGATCGCCGCGAAGCGGCGAGTCCGGAATGACGAATCAACCATTTCGGACGAGGCTTGGCGGATGTCGCTGATCGACCGCGGTCTCGACGGAATGGCGCTGTTGTCCGGGCAGCTCGGCGCCGCGCTGGCGCGCCGGCTGCGCGAGCTCGGCGGCATCGCGCTCATCAGCCTGGCGATGATCCTGGCGCTGGCGCTGGCCACCTGGTCGGTGCAGGACCCCTCGCTGAGCCACGCCACCGATTCCGCCGTGCACAATCTGCTCGGCCGGCCCGGCGCGATCGCGGCCGATCTGTTGATGCAGTTGCTCGGCCTCGGCTCGCTGGCGCTGTTGCTGCCGGTCGCGGTGTGGGGCTATCGGCTGCTCGGCCACCGCCCGCTCAGCCGCGAGCGGCTGCGCGTCGTGCTGTGGCTCGTTGGCGCCATCGTGGCTGCCGCGTTCGCGTCGTCGCTGCCGCGCAGTCCGCATTGGCCGCTGCCGTCCGGGCTCGGCGGCGTCATCGGCGATGCGTTGCTGCGCTTGCCGGCGGCGCTGTTCCACGCGCCGCTGCCGCGCCCCTACCGGCTCGCCGAATCGATCGTGCTGGGCATCGCCGCGCTGACCGCTTTCGCCATCGCGGCGGGCATCGTCTGGCGCAACGTCGAGGACGAGTTCGAAGACGAGGAAGAGAGAGAAGAAGAGGCCGAGAGCGACGAGGAAAGCGGCTGGATTTCGCTCGGCCTGTTGGTCCACGCGTTTTTGAGCTTCCGCTCGCGGATCGCGCGCCTGTGCCGCGGCCGCGCCGTGACGCTGCGCAACCGGCAGGGTGAGCTCGCCATGCCGCAGCGGCGGATCGAACCGCAGTTCGACGAGCCCGCGCAGGGGCGCGCCGAAACGGAAGGCGACGACGAGGAGGAGGCTGAAGAGTCGCCGCAAAACGCGCGCAAGCCGCGGGCCGCACCTAAGCCGCTGCGCCGCGCCGCCGATGGCTACGCCATGCCCTCGATCAATCTGTTGGCAGCGCCGCGGCCGGCTGAGCGCACGACATTGAGCGCCGAACTCATTCGCGAAAACGGCACCGCGCTCGAAGGCGTGCTGGCCGATTTCGGCGTGCGCGGCGCGATCATCAACGCGCGGCCCGGCCCGGTGGTCACGCTCTATGAGCTCGAGCCTGCCCCCGGCATCAAATCGTCCCGCGTCATCAGCCTTGCCGACGACATCGCCCGCTCCATGAGCGCGCTGTCGGCGCGCGTCGCGGTGGTCTCGGGCCGCAACGCCATCGGCATCGAATTGCCCAATCCGACCCGCGAAAAGGTCTATCTGCGCGAATTGCTCGCCTCGCGGGACTACACGACCAGCGAGGCGCGTTTGCCGCTTTGCCTCGGCAAGGCGATCGGCGGTGAAGCCGTGCTGGTCGATCTGGCGCGCATGCCGCATCTGCTCATCGCCGGCACCACCGGCTCCGGCAAATCGGTCGCCATCAACACCATGATCCTGAGCCTGGTTTATCGGCTGCATCCGGACCAATGCCGGCTGATCATGGTCGATCCGAAAATGCTCGAACTCTCCGTCTATGACGGCATCCCGCACCTGCTCACGCCCGTGGTCACCGATCCGAAAAAGGCGGTGGTGGCGCTCAAATGGGCGGTGCGCGAGATGGAGCAGCGCTACAAGAAAATGTCGAAGCTCGGCGTGCGCAATGTCGACGGCTACAACGCTCGCCTCGCCGAGGCGAAAGGCAAAGGCGAAAAGCTCAGCCGCACCGTCCATACCGGCTACGACCGCGAGAGCGGCGAAGCGATCTACGAGAATGAAGAGCTCGATCTCGAGCCGCTGCCCTACATCGTCGTGGTCGTCGACGAAATGGCCGACCTGATGATGGTCGCCGGCAAGGACATCGAAGGCGCGGTGCAGCGGCTGGCGCAGATGGCGCGCGCCGCCGGGCTGCACGTGATCCTGGCGACGCAGCGGCCGTCGGTCGACGTCATCACTGGCACCATCAAGGCCAATTTCCCGACCCGCATCTCCTTCCAGGTCACCTCGAAAATCGACAGCCGCACCATTCTGGGCGAGCAGGGCGCCGAACAGCTGCTCGGCCAGGGCGACATGCTGTACATGGCCGGCGGCGGCCGCATCAGCCGCGTGCACGGGCCGTTCGTCTCCGACGAGGAAGTCGAGAAGGTGGTGCGGCACTTGAAGGCGCAGGGCGTGCCGCAATATCTCGAGGCCGTCACCGCCGAGGAGCCGGAGAACGGCGACGATGCCGCGGTGTTCGACGGCACCGCCATGGGCATGGCGTCGGAGGCCGAAGGCGCCGACCTCTATCAACAGGCGGTGCAGATCGTGGTGCGCGACCGCAAGGCTTCGACCAGCTACATCCAGCGCCGGCTGCAGATCGGCTACAACCGCGCTGCCTCGCTGATCGAGCGCATGGAGCACGAAGGCGTGGTCGGCCAGCCCAATCACGCCGGCAAGCGCGAAATCCTTGTCGAGGGCGGCGGTAACGACGACGAGGACTAGCAGCGACGACGATGACTATTGAGATTCGGCGCGTTGCTCTTTAAGGACGGGCATAGCCGCGAATTCGCCATAACGCGCGGCTAGCGGATCGGTTCGCCGCGGGGCGCGCAAGCGGGAGAGGGACATGGCCGGTCGAAGCGCGGCGTTTGTTGTCATGGCTGTGGTTTGCGGCGCTATGGTTTCCGGTGTGCTGGCGAGCGGCGCGGCGCTTGCCGAAAACGTGCCGCTGCCGACACCGGCGCCGCAGGCCAAGGGCGATGCGGCGGCGGCGCCTGCGGCGTCCGGTTTAACGGCTCCGGCGTCGGGCGACGTCACGCCGGCCGCAGGCGAGAGCAAGGGCTTTTTCCCGTTCTCGCTGCCGGCGCTGCCGTTCGGCCACAACAAAGCGCCGAGCGGGCAGGAGACCGCCTTCGACACCAAGCAGCGGGCGCTGCTCGACCGCGTCAGCCTTTATCTCTCCAATTTCCAGACCATGGTCGGCAATTTCGTGCAGGTCGGGCCGGACGGCGACCGCACCGAAGGCACGTTCTATATCCAGAAGCCCGGCAAGGTGCGCTTCGAATATAATCCGCCGAGCCCGATCGACGTGATCGCCGACGGCTCCTCGGTCGTCGTGCGCGACCGCAATCTCGCCACCCAGCAGCTGTGGCCGCTGTCGCAAACCCCGCTGCGCTACCTGTTGGCCGATCACATCGATCTGCTTCGCGACACCAACGTCGTCAGCGTTGCCGCCGATGACAAATTCATCACCGTGGTGATCGAAGAAAAGCAGGTCATGGTCGGCACCACGCGGCTGATGATCATGTTCGACGCCAAAACCGCAACGCTCAAGCAATGGACCGTCACCGATCCGCAGGGCCTCGACACCACGGTCGCCGTCTACAATCTCGATTCGACCCAAAAGCCAGATCCGAATCTGTTCGTCATCAATTATCAGCGCAATCCAGGAAGTTTCAGTAATCAGTAATCAGAAGTGAGAAACGGAATCAGAGGGTGGCGCGCCTGATCGTCGATGAATATATTCTGACGTCTGATTACTGACTGCTGATTACTGATCCCCTGAATGCGGCTCACCCTGACAACCTGGAACATCAACTCGGTGCGGCTGCGCATCGATCTGGTCGCCAGATTCGTCAAGGCGGTGCGGCCGGACGTGCTCTGCCTCCAAGAGACCAAGT
>JASHPU010000280.1 GCA_030037885.1 Xanthobacteraceae bacterium
AGCCAGACATCGTAGATCGGATGCTCGACCGCGTGCAGGCCCGGGCTTGAGGCGAACATCCATCCGGTGAAAATGCGCTTGATCTCGCGCGTCAGCGTCACCTCGTCGACCTCGACAAACGCGTCCGTATTGGTCGCTTCCGTCGGCGGCCGGGTGTAGCAGGCGCGCGGCGTGACCTCGAGCGCGCCGAACCGCACCGTCTCGCCGATCGCGGCGTCGAACGTGAAGGTGCGGCCGGTGATCTTGTCGAGCCCGGCAAACACCGCCTTGCCATTTTCGATATGCTGGGTCGGCGCTTCGATGACCGTGTCCTCGACTGGCGCTGTTTCAGCGGCCGCCGGCGCATTATTGCCTAAGGGCGCACCAGGAGCGGGCCCAGCATCGCCGGGAGGCGGAACCGCGCGCGCACGTTCAGGCGGAAGCGGCCGTTGCGGTGGAAAATTCTGCCCGGGTCCTGGGGCAGGTGCCACAGCGGCGCCGGGCGGTGGCGGCAATGGCTCCGCCTGGATCGCGGACTGGGCCGGCGGCGGCGAGCCTTGCGGAAGGGCGGCGGCTGGGTAGGGCGAACCGGGCGCCCGAGCTGGCGCGGGATACGGCGAGGCGGGAGCCGGGGCCGGATATTGCACCGGAGGCGGCTGCGGCGGAAATGGACCGTTGGGAATATCAGCCGGCGGCCGCGGCGGCGGCGAGTCGCCAAAGATATTGCCCAACTGCGCGGCGGCCGGTACCGCCGCAAGCGTGCCGCCGATCACGACTACGAGCGCGGCGATCCGGATCATGAAAGAAACGGCCTGATTTGAGCCAACGGGTCTTGGCGCGGTCCCTATGCCGTGGCCGGTTAACATTTCGATTGCGGCAATTCCAGGGACCCCGGACTCCGTGGGAGAGGCGGCCTCAATCGCGCCATTCCGCCGGCCGTTGTCGGCGCAGGCTACTGATTGCCCGGCGACCAAGCCTTGTAATCGCCCGTTGCCTTCGGCCGGCGACCCGGACCGAGGGTCGAACCGCTTGGGCGATATGCGCCGGGAGTGCCGGTCAGGTTCGGCCGATGCGGCTTTTCCCACGGATGCGGCCGCGTCTTATCCTGCGGCGGCGGTACGTCCACGGTGTGATGCAGCCAGCCGAACCAGCTTGGCGGGACCTTGGAGGCTTCGGCAAGCCCGTTATAGACGACCCAGCGCCGCTCAATGCCCAGTGCCGGATCAATCTTGCCACCCTTGGTCCGATAATAGCGATTGCCGAATTCGTCCCCGCCGACATATTCGCCGTAAAGCGCCGTCCACACCTGGGTGCCAAACGTTTGGCTGTTCCACCAAGTGAACAGCCGCAGCAGAAGGGTCTTCATCGTCGCTCGAAGGCCTTTGCGATGATAATGTAGCTGCAGCTCATGCCACCGCGGGGCCGGGCTGTCCAGGTGGAACCGGCCCGAACTACGCCAGCGAGTTCCGCGTTTCCCCATCTGCCAATCCATTGATCGAAGTCATTTCCGGCCGCGATTCCCGACATGTGGCAAGATTTCATCCAGGGTACGAACTCGGCCTTTGCCACCTTGGCTGCGGCCCTGTCCTTTGTGTCCTTTGTGCCGCCTTGGGCCGTATCGGTCATCGTCCTGGTGGTCGCGACCGCGATCGCCTGGATCATCCATGCCGCCGCTCTCGCCGTTCTGGGCCGGCTGCTCGGGACCAGGCGGCCCTACCTGCGCTCGGTCCTCGACCAGACCAGAAACCCGACACGACTTGGCCTCTTGCTGATCGCCATGGCCATCGCACTGCAGACCGCGCCGCTTGGTGCCGACACCAGAGCCTTCGTGTCCCGGCTGCTGGGCCTCGGCGTTATTTGTCTGGTCGGCTGGATGGCGCTCACCGCGCTGCGCATTGCCGCAAGTTTGTACCTGCTGCGCTTTCACGTCGACGCGGCCGACAACCTGCTGGCGCGCAAGCATGTGACCCAGGTGCGCGTGCTCTTACGCGTGGCCGAGGTCGTGATCGTGCTGGTGACGCTTGGCTTTGCGCTGATGACTTTCAGCGCGGTGCGTCAATTCGGCATCACGCTGTTCGCCTCGGCCGGTGTGGCCGGCATCGTTGCCGGACTGGCTGCACGGCCGGTAATGAGCAACTTTCTCGCCGGCGTGCAGATCGCCATAGCGCAGCCGATTCGCATCGACGATGCGGTGATCGTCGAGAACGAATTCGGCAACGTCGAGGAGATCACCTTCAGCTACGTCGTGCTGCGGCTTTGGGACTTACGGCGCATGGTGGTCCCGATCAGCTATTTCATCGAAAAGCCGTTTCAGAACTGGACCCGCACCGGCGGCGAATTGATCGGTAGCGTCATGCTCTACGTCGACCACACCACGCCGGTCGATGCGGTGCGCAAAAAGCTTACCGAGATAGCGACGCACTCGAAGCTGTGGAACGGCAAGGTGGTCAATCTGCAGGTCACCGACTGCAGGGAGACGACGATCGAGCTGCGCGCGCTGGTCAGCGCCGATAATGCCGGCGCAGTAGCCGACCTGCGCGCCGAGGTCCGCGAAAAGCTCATCGAATTTCTGCAGCGCGAGCATCCGCACGCGCTGCCGCGGCGCCGCAACGAAATCAGCGAAGCGGCAGGGATCAAGACGAGCGAGCGGCTCGGCGGACCGCCGCAGCGCGGCAGCTGATTCAGGCCAGCCCTCGGCACTATTCCTGGCCCAGCAAGGCAGCGACGATTGTGGCCCATTCGTCGGCAGGCTCGCCGACCGCCGCCGGACGGCGTGCCTGGCGGTACCAGTAGCGCGCATTCTCAAGGTCGTCTTCGAGCCGATGCAGGTGAGCGTGAACCCACGCGCATTCGGCGCCGTCCTCGGCCATCACCAGCTTATGCGCCTTGTCCCAGTCGCTCTTTCCGGCCCACCACAAGGCGACAAGCGCAGGCGACAAGCCGGCCGGCGGATCTGATTTGGACAGCGATCGTCTGAAGCCGAGCGGTGTCATGATCGAAAGCCTACCACCATTTGGCCGGCGCAAACCGCCCGGCCGCCTGTTCGATCACCGCGCCGAGCGCGAACAGCGTCTCCTCGTCGAACGGACGCCCGACGAGCTGAAGCCCGAGCGGCAGGCCCTGCGCGTCCAATCCGCTCGGCACCGAAATTCCTGGCAGTCCGGCCATGTTCGCGGTCACCGTGAACACGTCGTTCAAGTACATCTCGATCGGGTCGGCACGGCCCTTTTCGCCGATCCCGAACGCCGCCGATGGCGTGGTCGGCGCCAGGACGGCATTGATGCCCTCGGCGAAGCACTTTTCGAAATCGCGCTTGATCAACGTGCGCACCTTCTGGGCGCGCAGGTAATAGGCGTCGTAATAGCCGGCGGAGAGCACGTAGGTGCCGATCATGACGCGGCGGCGCACTTCCTTGCCGAAACCGGCCGCACGCGTGCCCTGGTACATCGCGATGACGTCGCGGCCGGGAACGCGCAGGCCGTAACGGACGCCATCATAGCGCGCCAGGTTCGAGGACGCCTCCGCCGGGGCCACGATGTAATAGGCTGGCAGCGCGTATTTGGTCATAGGCAGCGAGATCTCGACGGTCTCGGCGCCGGCCGCTTTGAGCCATTGCGCGCCTCGCTCCCACAGCTGCTCGATCTCCGCCGCCATGCCGGGCATGCGGTATTCCTTCGGGATTCCGATGCGCATTCCTTTGATGGAGGCGCCGACCGCCTGTTCGTAGTCGGGCACCGCCAGATCGACGCATGTGGTGTCTTTGGCGTCGGGGCCGGCCATCGACCGCAACAGGATGGCGCAATCGCCCACGGTGTGGGCGAACGGCCCGGCTTGGTCGAGCGAGGACGCAAACGCCACGATGCCCCAGCGCGAGCAGCGGCCATAGGTCGGCTTGACGCCGACAACGCCGCAGAATGCCGCCGGCTGGCGGATCGAGCCGCCGGTATCGGTGCCGGTAGCGCCGACGCATAGGCCGGCCGCGACCGCCGCCGCCGAGCCACCCGACGAGCCGCCGGGCACCAGTTTCTGCTGCGAACCGCGCCGACGCCACGGCGACACCACGGGGCCGAAGCACGACGTTTCGTTCGACGAGCCCATGGCGAACTCGTCGTTATTGAGTTTGCCGAGGAGCACTGCGCCGTCGCGCCAGAGATTGGCCGTGACGGTGGACTCATAAGGAGGAACGAAGTTTTCCAGAATGCGCGAGCATGCCGTGGTGCGCACGCCGGCAGTGCAATACAGGTCCTTGATGCCGAGCGGCAAACCTTCGAGCGCGCCGCCCTCGCCCTTTGCCAGGCGGGCGTCCGAGACTCGCGCCATGGCGCGGGCGCGATCCGGGGTTTCCAGCACGAACGCATTGAGCACGCGCGCCCGTTCTGCGGCGGCGATGTAGGCTTCGACAAGCTCCGTTGCAGAAAACTCCCGCTTGCGCAACGCATCGCGCGCCTGCGCCAGGGTGAGCGAGGTCAGATCGGTCATTCAGCTGTGGGATCGTCGCAGGAAAATGGATTTTTCTCGTCTTTTACGTCGCGGCTTGCATCGCGCCGCTTCGCGTCACTGCCGCCTTGCACCGGCAGTGGCTGGACCGGAAAGGCGCCGAACAAAGCATCCACGGCGGCCGGATCATCAGGCCGAATGAGACCACGGCTTTCCAGATAAGCCAGCCAGATCGCATCTTGCTCGCAGGCGAGGCACATTATTCGACTACCTTCGGCACGACAAAGAAGTGATCGTCCCGCGTTGGCGCATTTTGCAAGACCTCATCCGCAATGCCGCCGTCCGTCACGTCGTCCTGGCGCATTTTCATCGCCATCGGCGTGACCGACGTCATCGGCTCGACACCCTCGACGTTGACCTCGCCGAGCTGCTCGACGAATGCCAGGATGGCATTGAGCTCGCCGCGCAACGGCTCGACCTCATCGTCCTTGACGGCAATCCGCGCCAGACGCGCCACATGGCGGACGGTATCGGCGTCGACGGACATTTATTAGCCTCTGGGCGCGCCTTGCGCGATGCAATAGCCCGCCTATAGCAGAGGCTGGCGCGCGAGCCAAATTGTCGGGGCGCCGCGCGCATTGCCGCCGCTCCGCCGGACGCCTAATTTGCCGGTGATGCGCAAGTTAAGGCCCATTCACGTCATCGGCGGCGGGTTAGCCGGTTCCGAGGCCGCTTGGCAGGCCGCCCGTCAAGGGGTGTCGGTCGTGCTCCACGAAATGCGGCCGGCCCGCTCGACGCCGGTGCATAAAACCGCGCAACTCGCCGAACTGGTCTGCTCGAACTCGTTCCGCTCCGATGACGCTGACGGCAGCGCCATCGGTCTCCTGCATGAGGAGATGCGCCGCCTCGGTTCGTTGGTCATGCGCACGGCCGATGCCGAAAAACTGCCGGCGGGCGGCGCGCTTGCCGTCGATCGCGACGGCTTTGCCGCAGCGATTACTGCGGCTGTCGCCGCTGAGCCGCTCGTTGCCGTTCACCGCGAGGAAGTCGGTGCGCCGCCGCCGGATTGGGACAGCGTGATTGTTGCCACCGGCCCCCTGACCTCGCCAACGCTCGCGGCGACGCTCCGCGGGCTTACGGGGGAAGACTCGCTTGCCTTTTTCGACGCCATTGCGCCGATCGTGCACCGCGACTCCGTCGATTTCGACATTGCCTGGTTTCAGTCGCGCTACGACAAGACGGGACCGGCTGGCTCCGGGGCCGATTACATCAATTGTCCGCTCACACGCGCGCAATACGAGGATTTTGTCGACGCCCTGCTCGCCGGCGAGAAAATCGCGTTCCACGATTTCGAAAAAATCGACACGCCCTATTTCGACGGCTGCCTGCCGATCGAAGTGATGGCCGAGCGCGGCCGTGAAACCCTGCGCCACGGCCCGATGAAACCGTTCGGCCTGCGCAATCCACACCGGCCTGGCGAGAGGCCGTACGCGGTGGTGCAGCTGCGCCAGGACAACAAGCTCGGCACATTGTTCAACATGGTGGGTTTTCAGACCAAGCTCAAACACGGCGAGCAAGCGCGCATTGTCCGCACCATTCCGGGCCTCGCGCACGCCGAGTTCGCGCGGCTCGGCGGCCTGCATCGCAATACGTTTCTCAATTCGCCGAAGCTGCTCGACGCAACCTTGCGGCTCAAAGCCGCACCGCGCCTGCGCTTCGCCGGCCAGATCACCGGCTGCGAAGGCTATGTGGAATCCGCGGCGATCGGTCTTTTGGCCGGCCGCTTCGCCGCCGCCGAACGGCTCGGCGAAGCGCCGCTTCTGCCGCCGCCAACCACTGCTCACGGCGCGCTGCTCAACCACATTACCGGCGGTCACATCGAGACGATCGATGCCGGTGCGCGTTCGTTCCAACCGATGAACGTTAATTTTGGCCTGTTTCCGCCGCTTGCCGCCGGCGTGCGGCGCGGTGCGCAAAAAGCCGCAATTTGCGCGCGGGCTCTGGCGGATCTCGAAACCTGGGCCGCCTCGGCCTTGCCGCACGCCGCCGAGTGAAGGCGTGTCGACGAGGTTACGCCGCGATCCGCGCCGGATTGCGCGCGGCGCGCCAGAGCAGCCATTGCCGCCGCCACGGCCCGAGTTCGGCAGGTGCGAACGCGTCCGAGCGCTCAAGGCGATCGAGGGCCGGGCCGACCAGGGCCAGCGGGAGGAATGCCGGCAACGCTTCCCGTGGCAGCGGCGACAGCTGCCCGCGTGCGGCAGCAAGATGGCGGCGCGCAACGTCGCGCAGCTCCGCAAAGGATGCGTTCAGGCCGAACGAGGATCGACCCGCGAATATGTCCGCCGTTTTCACCGCATGCCGGTCGAGCAGTTCGAGCGGCACGTAAAGCTGATGCCGCCCCGCATGCAGCGGCAATGCGCGCATAAGCTCGGCAATTGTGTAAGCGCGGCCGCCGGGTTCGGCCACGGCTTCGACTTCTGTTCCGGATACGATCCGCGAGGCGAGCGAAAAGAGCACCGACGAGGTCTTGCTGGCGTATGTCTCGAGCTCATCGAGCGTCGCCAACGGCTCATCGTAGAGGTCGAACCGGCGCGCCTCCACGAGCTCGGTCAATTTGCCCGGCGCCAAGTGATAGCGTTCGATGCTCGCCAGCAAGGCGGCAGCGACCGGATTGGCGGCCGCTTCGCCGCTGCGCGCGCCGCGCAGCACGTCGCTCCACCATTGCAGCCGGATTTCGCCGGGCAGCGGCTCGCGCGCCACCTCCCGGACGCGCGCGACCTCGCTGTTGAAGGCATAAAGCGCGTAAAGCGCGCCGCGATGTTCGACCGGCGCGAATAAAGTTGCCAGATAGCGGTCGCGATCGGCCGCCCGGACCACACCAGCGCAATAGCCGGACGGGTCGGCCATGGCGCTCAATCGATCGCAATCAGTGCGGCACCGACCCGGCGGTTCTCCATCAGCATCACATTGTAGGTGCGCACGGCAGGCCCCGTCGTCATGGTGTCGACGGAAATATGGGCCTCGCGAAACCGCACGCGCAACGGCTCCGGTATCAGCCACGGCTGAGCGCCGGTCCCGAGAATGAAAAAATCCAAACTGCCGGCACAGTCAAACACCGGTGTGAGAGAGTCCGTCGTCATCCCGGCCGCCACCGCGACCGGCCACGCCCAGATGCCGTCGGGGAGACACAACAGCGATCCGCGATGCGACAGGCCGGCAAAGCGAAAGCCGCCAGCGCCGTGAGCGTCGATCAAAGCCTGCCGCGGAAGATGCGGCGTCTGCATTGTCAGCGCCGCGCCCGCACGCGGCGGGGGGCAGGCGCCGCCGTTTTGGGCGGTTGCGAGGCCGTGGGGGGCGCCGCCGGCGGCGTCTCCGGCTCTTCGGCGCCGCCCAGGCGGCCGGTGCCGACGCCGAGATAGATCAGGATCGGCGACGCGATGAACACCGACGTGTAGGTGCCGACCAAAACCACGCCGAACATCATGGTCGCGGTGAAGCTGCGGATCGCCTGGCCGCCGAACAACAGCAGTGCCAACAGCGACATCGCCACGGTGACGTGGGTGACGATCGAGCGCGACAGCGTGGCGTTGACCGAGACATTGAGCAGATCGGGCATCGACATGCGCTTGTAGCGGCGCAGCATCTCGCGGATGCGGTCGTAGATCACCACCGTGTCGTTGAGCGAATAGCCGACGATGGTCAGGAGCGCCGCGATGCTGGTCAGGTCGAAATCGACTCGCGTGAGCGACATGAAGCCGACGGTGAGCACCACGTCGTGGACGTTGGCGATCATGGCGCCGAGCGCAAACTGCCATTCGAAGCGGAACCACAGATAAAATAGAATGGCGACGATTGCCGACAGCAGGCCAATCGTGCCGTACGACAGCAGCTCGGTGGAGACGCTCGGCCCGACCACTTCGACGCGACGGTAATCGACCGTGCTGCCGAGCACGTCGCGCACCTTCTGCACCGCAGCCTGCTGCGCCTGATCGCCGCCCGGCTGCTCGGAAACGCGGATCAACACGTCGTTGGGCGCGCCGAATTCCTGCAGCTGAAACTCGCCGAGATGCAGGCCGCTGATGGTGGCGCGCATCTTGGCGAGGTCGGCGGGGTTGGCCTTGGTCTGCACCTCGATCAGGGTGCCGCCGACGAAATCGATGCCGAAATTCAGCCCGTGATAGAAGTAGAGCAGGATCGCCGCGATCGACAGCATCGCCGACATCGGAAAGCTGATGCGCCGGAAGCGCATGAAGTCGAAGCGGGTATTGTCGGGAACGATGCGAAGGAGGCGCACGGGATTCTTTCAGCTTTCAGGCGATATCGGCGAATGTATTCATGCGGCTTGGCAAAAATGCGAGCGTTCTAGATCGGCACGGTGCGCGGCCGCCACACCCGCACCCAATAGGCGACGATCAGCCGGGTGAACGTAAACGCGGTGAACAAGCTCGTCAGAATGCCGACGCCGAGCGTGACCGCAAAGCCGCGCACCGGGCCGGAGCCGGCGTAAAACAGTACCGCCGCGGCGATGAAGGTGGTGATGTTGGAGTCGAGGATGGTGGCGAGCGCGCGGGTGAAGCCGGCATCGATGGCGTTGATCGCGGTGCGGCCGGCGCGCACCTCTTCGCGGATGCGCTCGTAGATCAGCACGTTGGAATCCACCGCAATGCCGACCGTGAGCACGATGCCGGCAATGCCGGGGAGCGTCAGCGTGGCGCCGAGCATCGACAGCACGCCGAAAATCATGGCGACATTGACCGACACCGCGATATTGGCGAACAGGCCGAACAGGCCGTAGGTCACGAACATGAAGAAGACCACGAGCGCAGCGCCCACATAGGCGGCGTGCTCGCCGGCCTGGATCGAGTCCTGACCGAGGCCGGGGCCGACGGTGCGCTCCTCGACAATGGTGAGCGGCGCGGGCAGCGCGCCGGCGCGCAGCAGGATGGCGAGATCGTTGGCCTGTTGCACGGTGAAATTGCCGGAAATCTGGCCCTGGCCGCCGAGAATGGGCTCGCGAATCACCGGTGCGGAAACGACCTGGTTGTCGAGCACGATGGCGAACGGCTTGCCGACGTTCTGCTGGGTGGCTTCAGCGAACTTGCGCGCGCCGGTCGAATTGAAGCGGAAGTTGACCACGGGCTCGCTGGTGCGCTGGTCGAAGCCGGGCTGCGCATCGACCAGGTCGCCGCCGGATACCAGCACGCGTTTTTCGATCAGATATTTCTCGCCGTTCTGGCCGTTCAGCACCTCGGAATCCGGCGGCGGATGGGTTTCGATCGCCTGCTGTGGGGTCATCGACAGATCGACCATGCGAAAATCGAGCTTGGCGGTCTTGCCGAGAATTTCCTTGAGCCGCGTCGGGTCTTGCAGGCCGGGCACCTGCACCAGAATGCGGTCGATGCCCTCGCGCTGGATGCTCGGCTCGACCAGGCCGAGTTCGTTGACCCGGCGCTGGATGATCTCGATCGATTGATCGACCGCTTGGCGAATGCGTTCGGTGATCGCGGCATCGGACGGCGTGAGCGTGACGGTGCCGCCGTTCGCGTTGATGTCGATGCTGCGCTGGCCCGAGGCGCCGAGAATGCCGGACAGCGGCTGCGACAGCGTGCCGAGCTTGTCGAGCGCGGTCTTCACGTCCGCCGGCCGGGTGATGTGCACCTCGACGCCGTTGCCGTGAATGGCGCGGCCGGTGAACGGAATGCGCGCCTGGCGCAGCAGGCGCAGCACGTCATCATCGAGCGACTGCAGCCGTTCCTTGCGCACGGCGCTGGTATCGACTTCGAGCAACAGGCTCGAACCGCCCTGCAGGTCGAGGCCGAGCACGATATGGCGCTGCGCCCAGTCCGGCCAGCGTGCGATTGTCTTGTCGGAAAAGAAATTCGGCACCGCGAACAGGCACACGACAAGCGCCGTGACCAAAATAGCCGCCGCCTTCCACCGCGTGAAAAACAACATCGACTTGCATATTCCTCGTTGCGACCGCCGCGTGGGCAGCGCGCGGTCAACTGGCGCTTTCTTCCTTCACCGGTTCGCCCTTTGCGCGCACGTCGGTGATCATTGAGCGCAGCTGTCGCACCCGCACGGTTTTCGAGTCGCCTTTGCCTAGGTCGACGGTGCCGAGTTCGAGTTCGACCTGGTCGTCATCCACCACCTTGGTGACCTTGCCGACCAGACCGCCATTGGTCACCACGGTATCGCCCCGGCGCAGCGCCTTGATCATCTCCTGATGCTGCTTCACCTTGCGCTGCTGCGGCCGCAGGATCAGGAAATACATGATCACGACGATCAGGATCAGCGGCATGAACTGCAAGATCGTGCTGTTGGCGCCGACGCCGCCGAACTGCGCGTATGCGGGGGTAATCAGCATTGCTCCTCCAGGGGCCGCTGTGCAGACGCGCCGGCACCGACGCGGGCCGATTTTGCGCGGAAATCGGCGCGGACTATAGCCGCCATTGGCCTAATTGCAACGCGCCTTCCGCCCCTGCCCCGACGACGGACAAGGAACCGAAGCGGCATGCGCTTGCGGGCATTTCGGCACCCCGCTAAGGGATGGCGAACAGGACCGGTCCAAATATGGCCCAATCTCCTCAACGTTTTAGGGGTAAGCCGGCGAGCCAAAGCGTCGCTGCTGCGCCGTCGCCGGCGCAGCTTTCCGGCGACGCATCGGCCGAAGCCCTGGAGCGGATCGCGGCCGCGCTGGAACGGCTTGCGCCGGCGCCGCCGCCGGTGCCGGATTTTGCCGCTGCGGAAGCCTTCGTGTGGCACCCCGAAGGCGGCCGGCTGACGCCGGTCGGTCGCCTCAACCGTGTCGACATGTCGCTCTTAAAGGGCATCGACCGCGTGCGCGATCTTCTGGTCGAGAACACCGAGCGTTTTGCCCGCGGCCTGCCGGCCAACAACGCGCTGCTCTGGGGCGCCCGCGGCATGGGCAAGTCGTCGCTGGTCAAGGCGGCGCATGCGGTGGTCGCCGCTGCGCATTCGCGGCCGGGGCTCAAGCTCATCGAAATCCACCGCGAGGACATCGAGTCGCTGCCGGAACTGATGGCCATGGTGCGCAACGCACCCCAGCGCTTCATCGTGTTCTGCGACGACCTGTCGTTCGATACCGAAGATACGTCCTACAAGTCGCTCAAGACCATGCTCGAAGGTGGCATCGAGGGCCGGCCGGGCAACGTGATCTTCTACGCCACCTCGAACCGGCGCCATCTGATGTCGCGCGAGATGGTGGAGAACGAGCGCGCAACCGCGCTCAATCCCGGCGAAGCGGTCGAGGAAAAAGTGTCGCTGTCGGACCGCTTCGGCCTGTGGCTCGGCTTCCACCGCTGCAGCCAGGACGAGTTCCTGGCCATGGTCGAGGGTTACGTGGCGCACTACCGTATCCCGCTCTCCGGTGACGACCTGCGCCGCGAAGCCCTCGAATGGGCGACGACGCGCGGCGCCCGCTCCGGCCGCGTCGCCTGGCAATACGTGCAGGATCTGGCCGGTCGGCTTGGGGTGAGGGCGGAAGTCGGAAATCAGAAATCGGAAATCTGAAGTCGGGAACCGGAACCCTGGACGTCGGTTCCGACTTTTGACCTTCAGATTTCCGACTTCTGCCTTTAAGCGCCGTTGAGGAATTGCGCCGGATCGACCGGTGTTGCGCCTTTGCGGATTTCGAAATGCAATTCAGGCGAATTGACGTTGCCGGTGCTGCCGGAGCGCGCAATCACCTGACCGCGTTTGACCGTGTCGCCGCGCTTGACCAGGATTTCGCTGGCGTGCGCGTAGGCGGTCACATAGCCGTTGTTGTGCCGGATCAGCACCAGATTGCCATAGCCCTTCAGTTCGTTGCCTGCATAGGCGACGGTGCCATCCTCGGCGGCCTTGACGGGCGTGCCGTTCGGCACGGCGACGTCGATGCCGTCGTTCTGCAGGCCATTCGGCTTCGGACCGAAGCCGGCGATCACGCGGCCGCGCACCGGCCAACGGAAACTCGGCAGCGAGCCGACCGGCTCGGCGGCCTTTTGCGGGCTCTGCGGCGCTTCCGCACCCACCGGGGTCGCCTTCCAGGCGCTGTGCGGCGACTCGGCATTGGCGATATCGCGCGGCGTCTGCTGCGGCGCCAGTGCGGGCGCAGCCGGTTTGGCTTCGGCGCGCTGCGTCGAGCGCACGCCGGGAATGATGATGTGCTGGCCCACCCTGACCATCGTATCCGCCGGCAAGTGGTTGGCGCGTGCGATTTCCACGACGGACTTGCCGTAAAGCCGCGCGATGCTGTGGAGCGTCTCGCCCGGCGCCACCACGTGGACGCCCGAGGATGCCGGCACCGTCGCTCGCGGCTCGCCTGGCATAGGCGCGCCCGCATTGGCGATGTGGCTTGGCGGCGGCGCATAAGCCAGCGCCGGCGAGGCGCGCCGCGGGATTACGAGATGCTGCCCTGGATGAATCGTCGGGCTGGTGAGATTGTTGGCCGACATGATGGCGGAGACCGGCACGCCGTGCTTGCGCGAAAGGGTTTCAAGCGTCTCCCCGGAGGTCACGACGATCGGCGTGCCGCCTTCCCAGGTCCATCTCGGCGGCGGCGGAGTTGGCGCCGGCACCGAGCCGGTGATGTCGCCACTGCCCGGCTGGTACGATCCCATGCCGCGTCCACCGCCAGAAACGCCAGTGTCGGCGCGGGCGACCAGCGGGATCGGCCGGCTTTCCACATGGCTCACTGGCCGTGGCTCCGGCTGCGACTGGATCGAACCGGTCACGTCGCTGCGGGGCGGCGGGCTGTCGGAGCCGGAAAAGTCGCTGAAGCGGCCGGTATCGCTGCAGCTTGCAACACCAAACCCGATTAATGAAATGGCAACCACTTGCGGCCAGAAGGCCGACCGACGCAACGCGCACATGGTTACTCGCTCGTACGCAACAAACGCTGATGCGCGACTACACAGCAATGCGGTAAACAGGCGTTTAAGTATTTGAACCACTGTTTAATAAAACCGACCTGTGGCAAAAACGCTACAATTGCTTCTACAATTGCTTCTACAATTGCTTCTACAATTCCTTGGCCCGGCCGCGTAAGAGCGGCACGAAACGCACTGCAATCAGCTCTTCGCGTTCAAGCTCGCCGTTGGGCAGCCTGGTCAGTTTGACGATGTATTGCGGGCCTTTGCGGACGCCGAGCGGCAGCACCATTTTGCCGCCGTCGGCGAGCTGGGCGGCGAGCGCCTCGGGCACCTGTTCGGCCGCCGCAGTCACCATGATTCGATCGAATGGCGCCCGGTCCGGCGCGCCGGTAAAGCCGTCGCCGGTGATAACGGTGACGTTGGCATAGCCCAGCGTCTTGAGCCGGTCGCGCGCGGCATCGGCGAGCGTGCGATAGCGCTCGATGCTCACCACCTCGCGGGCGATCCGCGACAGCACCGCCGCCTGGTAGCCCGAGCCGGTGCCAATCTCGAGCACGCGGTGCTGCAGCCGAACCTCGAGCTGTTCGGTCATATAGGCCACGACATAGGGCTGGCTGATGGTCTGGCCGCACGCGATCGGCAGCGCTTGGTCCGCGTAGGCGCTTTCGCTGTATTCAGCGGCGACGAAGTACTCGCGCGGCACCTCGTCCATCGCGCGCAGCACCGCCTGATCGCTGATGCCGCGCCGGCGCAGCGTGAGTTGAAACTCCATCCGTTCGACGTCGGCGGCTGGTTCGGCCACGCTAAGCCTCGGAGTTCGAGTGCGATCCTTTTTTATCACTATGCCTTCCGCCTCGACATCGGTTCCGCTTCGGGAAACCGCGACGCCGCGCTCTCTCCCACGGATAAATTCGGAACCTCGGAACAAAGCAACGACTGAAGCGTTTATCGCCATCCCAACAACAGGGGCGACGGCCACTCGGCTTTGCGCTATAGTAGCATGCCGCATTGCCAGACTTCTCTCTAAATCTTGCATCAGGCACGGCCAGGCACGGGGTGGAGATGACGGCCGAGAATACTGCCGCAGGTAGACGCGTCCTCGTGGTCGAGGACGAACCGATGATCCGTCTGTTGCTCGACGACATGCTCGCCGAGCTCGGCTACACCATGGCCGCCGAAGCCGGCAGACTCGACGAAGCCTTGGCCAAAGCCAAGGACGGCGAGTTCGACGTCGCCATTCTCGATGTCAATCTCAGCGGCCAACCGATCACGCCCGTGGTCGACGTTCTGGTCGAGCGCGGCGTGCCGTTCGTGTTCGTCAGCGGCTATGCCAGACGCGGCATTCCGGAGGTGCACAGCCAGGCGCCGCTGCTACAAAAGCCTTTCCAGGCCGACGGGCTGGCGAGCGCGCTCGCCGCCGTGGCGGCGAAGGCGGCGAATTAACCCCTGTTCTGGCCGCGCTCGAATAGCGCTGCGAGCCGCGTCATATACGGATCATCCGTCATATCGAACTTGAGCGGAGTGATCGAGACGCACCGCCGATCGAGCGCCGCCAGATCGGTGCCGTCGGCGGCCTTGACGAAGGCTTGGCGCACATAGGCGATCCAGTAGTACGGATTGCCGCGGCCGTCGGTGCGTTCGTCGATATCCACCCGCTCCTGGCGACGCCGTCCTTGTGCGGTCACTTCGACGCCCTCAACCTCCTCGGGCAGGCAATCGGGAAAATTGACGTTGACCAGAATGTCGCGGGGCATGCCCTCGGCGAGCACGCGGCGGATGATGTCCGGCGCAAATTTCAGGCTGGTCTGCCAATACGGCCCATGGCCGTTGCGCGACTTGTAAGACTGCGACAGCGCCAGCGAGGGGACGCCGAGCACTGCCGCCTCCAACGCCCCGGCGATGGTCCCCGAATAGATCACGTCCTCGCCGGCATTGCGGCCGCGATTGACGCCGGAGAGCACCAGATCGGGCACCTTGTCCTTGAGCAGATGACGCACGCCCATGATGACGCAATCGGTCGGCGTGCCGCGCACCGCGAAACGGCGCTCCGCGACTTGGCGCAGCCGCAACGGATCGTTCAGCGTCAGCGAATGGGCGACGCCGGATTGGTCGAATTCCGGCGCTACGATCCACACGTCGTCGGCCAGCTCGTGCGCGATCTTCGCGCAGACATCGAGGCCTTCGGAATGAATGCCGTCGTCGTTGGTGATGAGGATGCGCAAGCGGCGGAAACTTTCTCTGCAATGCGATTGCGACTACCGCGAATGGCGAGTAGCGAATGGTGGGACTGTGCGGGACTCTCCCCCTATTCGCCATTTCGCTATTCGCTCTTGGCGATCCTTTTAATTCCACCCATGTACGGCGCAAGCGCCTCCGGCACGGCGATCGAGCCGTCCTCCTGCTGATAGGTCTCCATCACCGCGATCAGCGCGCGGCCGACGGCGACGCCGGAGCCGTTGAGGGTGTGCACGTGGCGCACCTGCCGCCCCTCCTTGGTACGGTATCGCGCGTTCATGCGGCGGGCCTGGAAATCGCCGCACACCGAGCACGACGAAATCTCGCGATAGGCATTTTGGCCCGGCAGCCACACCTCGATGTCATAAGTCTTTTGCGCGGCAAAGCCCATGTCGCCGGTCGACAGCGTCATCACGCGGTAATGCAGATCGAGCCGCTTCAACACTTCCTCGGCGCAGGCCAGCATGCGCTCATGCTCGTCTTTCGACTGCTCGGGCGTGGTGATGGAGACAAGCTCGACCTTGGTGAACTGATGCTGCCGGATCATGCC
>JASHPU010000281.1 GCA_030037885.1 Xanthobacteraceae bacterium
AGCGGGCGCTTAACGCGGTCCGTGCGACAAGCCTCGCCGCAACAGGGCGATTCGCTTGCCATAGGGTAGGGGGATGTGCTGCCCCTGATTTTGGGGCCGCGCGTCCCCGGACGCATGCAGGCGCAGCGCTGGTTAGCCGGCTTGCCGCCGGCGGGGCCGGTCCGAGTTGGCGGGAGGAACCGCGAGTGTGGCGATGAGGCGTAAGAGTGGGGGCTTCCGGGCCCCCTGGCTCGCCGCCTCATATTGTCTTGGCTGGTTGTTTTGGCCGGTTGCCTTGGCCAGTTTGCCTTGGCCAGCCGCCGGTGCGGCAGGCGCTCGGCCGGGTTATGCAGTAGGGGCCGCGGGGCGGCCGGGAGTAGGTGGAGAGGAAGATGGCGACCAAGAGCATGGCGGCGGATAGCAAGACGGCTGCGAACAAGGCGAAAATCGCCCTCGAAAAGGCCCTGCTGCAGAAGTCCGCGTCGCTAAAGGCCGCGACGGCCAAGGCCGCACCGGCCAATGCCGACGCCCCCGACAAGGACGCCGCCGAGGCGCCCGACGCCGCGCTGCCGCTGCTCGATCTGTCCGACGCCGCCGTCAAGAAGATGATCAAGCAGGCCAAGAAGCGCGGCTACGTCACCTATGAGCAGCTCAATGCCGTGATGCCGTCCGAGGAGGTCACCTCGGAGAAGATCGAGGACGTGCTCGCCATGATGAGCGAGATGGGCATCAACGTGGTCGAGACCGAGGAGGCCGATGCCGACGACGACGGCGAGGAGGCGCGCGAGGAGCCCGAAGAGGAGGAGAGCGAAGGCGGCGAGCTGGTCGAGGCCGGCAGCAAGGCCGTCACCAAATCCGAGGCGCGCGAGCCGGCCGAGCGCACCGACGACCCGGTACGCATGTATCTGCGCGAAATGGGCTCGGTCGAGCTGCTCTCCCGCGAGGGCGAGATCGCCATCGCCAAGCGCATCGAGGCCGGCCGCGAGGCCATGATCGCCGGCCTGTGCGAGAGCCCGCTGACCTTCCAGGCCGTCATCATCTGGCGCGACGAGCTCAACGAAGGAAAACGCTTCCTGCGCGACATCATCGATCTGGAAGCGACCTATGCGGGGCCGGACGCCAAGACCATGCCGGCATCATCGGCGCCCGCTACCGCCGCCGCTGCCGATCCAGCCGCAGCCGCAGCCGCTGCTGCACCCGCCGCCACGACGCCGTTCGCGGCGGCCACGCCGCCGCAGACCGTGGCGCCGCCTTCGGCGCCGCCGGCCGCCACGCCGTTCAAGCCGGTCAATGGCGGCAGCACCGACGGAGCCGAGAGCGAGGATGCCGGCGAGGCCGCCGCCATCGCCGATGCCGACGTCGACGAGGACGATCTGGAAAACTCCATGTCGCTCGCCGCCATCGAGGCCGAGCTCAAGCCCAAGGTGCTGGAGACCTTCGACACCATCGCCGACTCCTTCAAGCGGCTGCGCCGCCTGCAGGAGCAGGACATCCAGGGCAAGCTGCACAACGAGTCGCTGACCCCGCACCAGGAGCGCAAGTACAAGAAGCTGAAGGAAGAGATCATCCAGGAGGTCAAGTCGCTGCGGCTTAATCAGGCCTGCATCGATACGCTGGTCGAGCACCTCTACGACATCAACAAGCGGCTGGTCAGCCACGAGGGCCGGCTGATGCGGCTGGCCGAAAGCCACGGCGTCGCGCGCGACGGTTTTCTGCGCCAGTATCAGGGCGGCGAGCTCGATCCGCGCTGGCTCAACCGCGTCTCCAAGCTGTCCGAGAAGGGCTGGAAATCGTTCGTCGCCCGCGACAAGGAGCGCATCAGGGAATTGCGCGGCGCGATCCACACGCTCGCCACCGAGACCGGGCTCGAGATCGGCGAGTTCCGCAAGATCGTGCAGATGGTGCAGAAGGGCGAGCGCGAGGCACGCCAGGCCAAGAAGGAAATGGTCGAAGCCAACCTGCGCCTCGTCATTTCGATCGCCAAGAAATACACCAACCGCGGCCTGCAGTTCCTCGACCTCATTCAGGAAGGCAATATCGGCCTGATGAAGGCGGTCGACAAATTCGAATACCGCCGCGGCTACAAGTTCTCGACCTACGCCACCTGGTGGATCCGCCAGGCGATCACCCGCTCGATCGCCGACCAGGCGCGCACCATCCGCATCCCGGTGCACATGATCGAGACCATCAACAAGATCGTGCGCACCTCGCGGCAGATGCTCAACGAGATCGGCCGCGAGCCGACGCCCGAAGAGCTCGCCGAAAAGCTCGGCATGCCGCTCGAGAAGGTGCGCAAGGTGCTCAAGATCGCCAAGGAGCCGCTGTCGCTCGAGACCCCGATCGGCGACGAGGAGGATTCGCATCTCGGCGATTTCATCGAGGACAAGAACGCCATCCTGCCCGACCAAGCGGCGATCTCGGCCAATCTGCGCGAGACCACGACGCGCGTGCTCGCCTCGCTGACGCCGCGCGAAGAACGCGTGCTGCGCATGCGCTTCGGCATCGGCATGAACACCGACCACACGCTGGAAGAAGTCGGCCAGCAGTTCTCGGTCACCCGCGAACGCATCCGCCAGATCGAAGCCAAGGCGTTGCGCAAGCTCAAGCACCCGTCGCGATCGCGTAAACTGAGAAGCTTCCTCGACAATTAGCCTTTAGCCCCCGGACTTGATCCGGGGGTGCGGAGCTTTCTGGATAACTGAGCGTCGCGTCAGCAAACGCGCGCGTTGAAATCGTCATTGCCGGGCTTGACCCGGCAATCCATGCTGAGAAACGGCTCGCTTGCTCTTTTCGTGGGGCTGCAGCATGGACCACCGGGTCAAGCCCGGTGGTGACGAGTCGGGGATAATCGGCAAAAACGCTGATGCTGACGAAGATCGTCTCGCTCGAAAAACTCGGTGGCTTCCGGCGGCGCGTGCGCTTCAATGACGGCAGCGGCGGCATCCACGACTTCCGCGCGATGGCCAACGAGCCCGGCCCCACGCTCGCGCCGCTGCGCGACGAAGCTTCGGAAAATCGCCAATGCCGACGGTCCGTACTGGCGACGTGGCGGACCAAGAGGTGATGCCGGCTGCCGCCGCCAACTCATTCCGCCGCGATGCCGCCTATTCGCGCGAAGCGGATCAGCGAGAAATGGCCGAGCGGCGGCATGGCGCGGCGCTCGACAAGGTGCACGCCGCCGTGCTCCGCCGCCCACTGGGCGAGCCGGTCGAAGCGGAATTCCGGCTGCCAGCCGAGCCGGCGCGCCAACGGCGCGAAGGCGCGCTCGAACGCGGCGCGCAGGCCGGATTCGGCGCCCAGATGATTGACCAGGATGATCTCGCCGCCGGGCCGCAGCACGCGGGCGAATTCGTCGAGCGTCGCCTCGGGCTCGGGCACCGCGGTGATGACGTATTGAGCGACCACCACGTCGAACATGCAGTCCTGAAAGCCGAGCCGGCGCGCGTCCATAACCGCGAGGCCGTCGACATTGCTGAGCCGGTGTTCTTTGGCCCGCGCCTTGGCCCTGCGCAGCATGGGCACCGAAAGGTCGACGCCGACGATGCGATTGGTCCAGGCGTAGTCCGGCAACGACAGGCCGGTACCGACGCCGACTTCGAGGATGCGGCCGCCAATGCGTTCCGCCGCCGTGACCGCGGCCTTGCGGCCGCGCTCGAACACCGCTCCGAACACGAGATCGTAGATCGGCGCCCAGCGCGCATAGGCTTTCGCGATCGTCGTTTTGTCGAACGCCTCGCCCATCGCGTCGTTATGGCTCAAACATTTTGTGGGCGCCCACCGTGGCCCGTTGCGATCGGCGGCTGTCTCCGATCGAGAGGGGTAAGTCCGGGAAAACGTACGAATGCGATCCGCGGTGCAGCTGACGTATCGGCATGGCGGCGCGGCGGCTTTAGCGCGCCATCGCCACGGCGGCAGCGGTGCGGGGCAAGCGCGCCGCCGCAACGGTGCTGGCGATAAAGCCGCCGCCGAGCACGCGCGCCTGACCTTCGGCCGCATCGTAGAAGGCGCAAGCCTGACCGGGCGAGACGCCGTCTTCGCTGGCGATCAGTTCGACCTCGACGCCGCCGGTCGCGCCGCGGCACAGCCAGGCCGGCTGCGGCGGCCGCGTCGAGCGGACCTTGACGAATATTTCGCGGCGGCCGGCCAACGCCCCGTCGATCAAACCATCGCCGAGCCAATTGACGTCGCGAAGGCGGATGCGGCTCGTGCGCAGCGCCTCGCGCGGCCCGACCACGACGCGGCGCGCCGCGGCGTCGAGGCGCACGACGTAAAGCGGCGTGCCGGCGGCGATGCCGAGGCCGCGGCGCTGGCCGACGGTGAAATGAATGATACCGTCGTGGCGGCCGAGCGCGCGGCCGTCGAGATCGACGATGTCGCCCGGCGCGGCAGCGCCCGGACGCAGCCGCTCGATCACCTGCGCGTAATGGCCGGTCGGCACGAAGCAGATGTCCTGGCTGTCCTGCTTGTCGGCGACCGCGAGGCCGAAGCGCCGCGCCAGGTCGCGGGTCTCGGCCTTGCTGCGCTCGCCGAGCGGAAAGCGCAACAGGTCGAGCTGCGCGCGCGTGGTGGCGAACAAAAAGTAGCTCTGGTCCCGCTCCGCCTCGCGCGCGCGAAAAAGCCCGCGGCCGCCGCCCGGCAGCGCCCGCGACGCGACGTAATGGCCGGTCGCCAAGATTTTGGCGCCGAGCTCGCGCGCGGTGTCGAGCAGGTCGTGGAATTTGATCGACTGATTGCATTCCACGCACGGCACCGGCGTCTCGCCGGCGACATAGCTTTCGGCAAAGCGGTCGATCACTGCTTCCTTGAAGCGGCTTTCGTAGTCGAGCACGTAATGCGGAATGCCGATGCGCTCGGCGACCGCGCGGGCATCGTGAATGTCGCGGCCGGCGCAGCAGGCGCCTTTGCGGTGAATGGCGGCGCCGTGGTCGTAAAGCTGCAGCGTGATGCCGACCACGTCATAGCCGGCCTCGGCGAGCAGCGCCGCGGTGACCGAGGAATCGACGCCGCCCGACATGGCGACGACGACCCGCGTCTCCGATGGCCGGCCGTCGATGTCGAGGCTGTTGGGCATGGCGGGGAGGGGCTGCTCCTGACGGGTTCGGGAGACGGCAAGAGCCGTCCCCTTTCTCTATTATTATAAGGGTGGTGGTTACATTGCGCTATCGCCGGCCCCCATCAGGTGGGCGTTGGGAACCGGCCCGGCAGAATTTGCCGGGCAGCGGCAGAGAGAGTCCATCCCGGCTCTCGGCTGAATTGCTAAGCCTATGAAAAATATTGTTTTTTTGAGGAGGGCGGCTGGCCCGCGGGTTGCAGGCCAAGGCCCAAGCGATCGGAGGCTTGGGAGTCGCGCGTGTCGAGTGCATCTGGTATTTCGTCCGATGTCAGCGTTGCGTTGTCGCGCGGCATGGCGCAGCGTGCCCAGCCTCTCGCAGCTCAGCCTGACGGCCAGCCGTTTGCGGCACTGCTTGATGCCGCCGCGCCGCCGAGCGCGCCAACGTCGGACGGCGGTGCCGGCGCCGGGACGCCGGCTGGCGCAGCGCCAGCTCATCAACAGACTCCGTCCGCCGAAAACGGCACCGCCCCCCAAACCGCCAACGCGGCGTCTGCGGCCGCGGCGAATACGGGGGCATCCGTGCCTTCACAGTCTGGCAAGGCCGCGCTCGGCGCCGGCGCACCACCAAAGCCGGCGCCGATCCAAGGGGCCGATGGGGGGGCATCCGCGCCTTTGCTGTCGGCCGGCAATGCCGCATCAGGCGCTGGCGCGCCGGGCACAGGCGCGCCGCCAAAAGGCAGGTCGGTCCAAAACGCCAAGGCCGAAGGTGCGCACAAAGGAACTGCAACATCGCAGAGCCTTGGCGGCCGCGGTTCGGGCACTGCGGGTGCGAATGCGGCCGCGAAGACGGTGCCGGCCCCTGCCCTGACCGGCGATGGCGATGCGGTCAATGCAACAAGCAATACCAACGCGAATGCGACCAACAACGGCCCAGCGCAAAGCGCAAACGAAACGGCGACGCCCGACGCCGCGGCCGACGGCGGCACGGATGCGGCGAGCAGCGCAACGGTCGCGGCTGCGTTTCATGCCGCCGTCAATATCACCGACCCTGCCTCCACAAACGGCATGACGCCGGCCGCAACCAAGACCGCCGGCGGCAAGGACGGCCAAAACAACGGCGCGGCAGATGCTGCGAATGGTTCGGCGCAGCTTCCGCCGCTCGACGCCGCGCCGGTTGCGGTGGCCATGATCGGCAACGCGGCGGTCGATGCCGCGCCGTCGATGACAAAAGCTGGCGCAACGGTCGTCGAGGCCATCAAGGCTCGGCCCAAAGCCGTGTCGACGGCCGCCTCCGCACCGGCCGGCCAAAATACGCCGGCGCAAGGCGGCGACACCGATCCAACTGCTGCAGCCTCCGCAACGGACTCCGGCGCAACGGACGCTTCGACTTCTTCCGGATCGGACGCAACGACGGCGAGCAATTCAACGCCGACGACGAGCGCGCAGCAAACGCCGGACCAGCCGCAAGCGCAGGGCACCGCGACCGCGACGTTATTGAGCGCTTTTGCTTCTTCCGGTGGCGTGGCGCGCTTCGGCGTGCCTGCCGGAGCAACGGCTTCGCTCAATGGTGCGGGCGTTACGGCCGCGCCGGCGGCTTCCGCCAATGCAGCCGCGGCGCCGAACTTCGGCGTGTTCGCGGCGAATGCGACGACGACGAACGGCGCGGTGCCTGCCGCCGCCGGCAGCGCGGCCGCCGTTCCGCTCGCCGGCCTTGCGGTGGCAATCGCCGCGCGGGCGCAAGGAGGCTCGAGCCAATTCGACATCCGGCTTGATCCGCCCGAACTGGGCCGCATCGACGTGCGGCTCGGCGTCGACGCCAGCGGTCAGGTGACGACACATGTCACCGCCGATCGCGCCGATACGCTGCAGCTTCTGCAAAGCCAGCAGCCGCAGCTCCAACAGGCGCTCGAACAAGCCGGATTAAAGACCGCGGACAACGGCCTGCAATTCACGCTCCGCGATCAATCGTTCGCCGGACAGAACGGCGGTTCCGGCGGTCAGCAGCAGCAGGCGGCTGCGCCGACGCAGCTTGTCATCCCCGAGTCCGACAGCGCGCCGATCGACACCGCGCAGATTTACGCGCGCTTAAGGTTAGGCAATGGCCTCGACATCAGGGTGTGAGTGGCATTCGTAAGGGCGAACCATGACCACGACGACCACAACGGCAACCAGCAATTCGGCCGCGTCCACCGCGGCGGCCGTGAACAGCTCGGCGTCACAGCAGATCGCCGGCAATTTCGACGAGTTTCTGCAGATCTTGACCACGCAGTTGCAGAACCAAGACCCGCTCGATCCGATGGACACCAATTCGTTCACCCAGGAGCTGGTCGAATTCGCCTCGGTCGAGCAGCAGATCGACACCAACACCAACATGCAAACGCTGATCTCGCTGCAGCAGGCCAGCACGGACCTCGCCGGGCTGCAATTGGTGGGAGCGACGGTCACGGTCAGCGGCACCAGCGCGGCGCTGTCCAATGCGACTAACAGCCCGGCGACCTGGACCTTGAACTCGCCCTCGGCGGCCACGGCGAATGTCAGCATCACCAATTCGTCCGGCCAGACGGTTTTTACCGGAACCACGTCGCTCAATGCCGGCACCCAGACCTACACCTGGAACGGCCAGGGCACTAACGGCGTGACCTGGCCCGACGGCAACTACACGCTCGCGATCAGCGCGACCGGCGCCAACGGCCAGGCGGTGACGGTGTCGACCCAGGTCCAGGGGGTGGTCTCCGCCGTCAACACCAGCGCCAATCCGCCGACGCTCACGGTCGGCGGCCAGACCGTGCCGATGAGCAGCATCCAGTCGATCAACAGCGGCGGCAGCAGTGGCGTCAACAGCAGCGTGAGCAGCCTCAACAGCAGCATCAGTAGCCTCACCAGTACGATCAATAGTTTGAGCCAGCTCTTGTAGGGCACATCGCCATGGGGCCGCGCCGCGGCGGGCTGCGCCGATGCTTCAACCGCCAATACGCCCCTCCGGCAACCCGGAAGAGCCGGCGTCGTCGGCCATTTATTCATCGATATCGCCGATTGCCCGTTAGGCTTAGGCAAATTTTAAGCGGCCGGCCCTAATCTTGCGGCTTGTCGCGTTCGAGTTCGTGAGAGTGACTATGACTGAGCCCCATCGCCCGAGGGTCAAGTATGTCATCGGGCCTGACGGTTCGCCGCTGACCATTGCGGATTTGCCGGCGCCGGGGACCAAACGCTGGGTCATCCGTCGCAAGGCGGAGGTCGTGGCGGCAGTCCGCGGCGGGCTGTTGTCGCTGGAAGAAGCGTGCAGCCGCTATACGCTGACCGTCGAGGAATTTCTGTCCTGGCAATACTCGATCGACCAGCACGGCCTAGCCGGCCTGCGCACGACGCGCATCCAACAGTATCGCCAATAGTCCGTTCATCAACATTGCCAAATCGTCAATGCCGGTTGCGCGCCGGCGCTGTCGTTTGGGCGAATGGCGAGTAGCGAATGGCGAATAGGGACAGCGGCTGCTCCCGCTATTCGCCATTCGCCATTCGCGTTCAACTTTAGCCGCGGCCGCGCCTCATTAACCGGGTGCTAACCATCCACCAGGCAAATCTTGCCCATCGCGTTTGCGTCGGGGGGATGAGGCTCGGTGCAAAATCTGCTGGAGTTCGCCAAGACGCTCGGCGCGCCGCGCATCGCCGCAATGGGCGCCGTCACCATCGCGTTGATCGGCTTTTTCGCCTTCATCATTCTGCGCGTCACCGCGCCGGAGATGACGCCGTTGTTCAGCAACCTGACCATGGACGATTCCGCCGCCATCGCCAAAGAGCTGGACCGCGAGGCCGTGTCCTATCAGCTGCGCGGCGACGGTAACGTCATCCTGGTCCCGCGCGATCGGGTGGCGCGGCTGCGCATGCAGCTCGCCGAGAGCGGCCTGCCCAAGGGCGGCGGCGTCGGCTACGAAATATTCGACCACACCGACGCGCTGGGCACGACGAGCTTCGTGCAGAACATCGACGCGGTGCGAGCGCTCGAAGGCGAGCTCGCCCGCACCATCCGCACGCTCGACCGCGTGGAGGACGCCCGCGTGCATTTGGTCATGCCGGAACGGCCGTTGTTCTCACGCGACAAGGTCGAGCCATCGGCCTCGATCGTGCTGCGGGTGCGCGGCGCGCTGGAGCCGGGCCAGGTCCGCGCCATCCGCCACCTCGTCGCCACGGCGGTGAACGGTTTGCGGCCGCAGCGCATCTCGATCGTCGATGAAGCCGGCAACCTGTTGGCCGACGGCGCCGGCGACGATACCGGGATGAACGACGTCGGCGCCGACGAACGGCAGGTCGCGTTCGAGAAACGGCTGCGCCAGCAGGTCGAGCAGATCGTCACCTCGGTGGTCGGGCCGGGCCACGCCCGCGTGCAAGTGGCGGCCGATTTCGATTTCAATCGCGTCACCGAAACCTCGGACAAATACGATCCCGACGGCCGCGTCGTCCGCTCCAGCCAAACCCGGGAGGAAAGCTCCGCCAGCAACGCCGGCAATGCCAACCAGGTCACGGTCGGCAACGAAATTCCGCAGGGCGTGCAGCAGCGCCAGGCTGCGGGCGGCGAAGCCGGCGCGACGCCGCGCGACGAAAGCCGGAAATCCGAAGAGACGGTCAATTACGAGATTTCCAAAACCACCAGGACCGAAGTGATCGAAGGCGGCCGCGTCAACCGCATCTCGGTCGCGGTGCTGGTCGACGGCACCTACAGCAAGAACGACAAGGGCGAGACGGTCTATAAGCCGCGCAGCAAGGAGGAGATCGATCAGATCGCGGCGCTGGTGCGCTCGGCGATCGGCTTCGACCACAAGCGCGGCGACCAGGTCGAGGTGGTCAATCTGCGCTTTGCCGAGCCGCTGCCACAGCCGTTGGCGGCGCCCGACGGCTGGCTCTCGGCCCTGCATTTCTCCAAGGACGACATCATGCAGGCCGTCGAGACCTTGGTCATGGGCCTGTTGGGGCTCGCCGTGCTGCTGCTCGTGGTCCGGCCGCTGGTGCGGCGCGTGCTGGCGCCGGCGGGCGAGCCGCT
>JASHPU010000282.1 GCA_030037885.1 Xanthobacteraceae bacterium
TCGGCGCCCGTTATGCCGCCATGCTGCGCGAGCTTGCGGCCGACCACGGCGCGCCCAGCGCCGAACGCGTCACCAACAAAATGCCGTCGAATTACTATTTTGCCGGACTGATCCATCTCGCCTTGCCGAATGCGAAGATCATCCACACCATCCGCGATCCGCTCGATACCTGCATGTCGTGCTTCTCCAGGCTGTTCACCGCAGAACAGAGCTACACCTACGATCTCGGCGAGCTCGGCCGCTATTACCGGTGCTATGAGCGGCTGATGGCGCATTGGCGGCGCGTGCTGCCGGTCGGACGCATTCTCGATGTGCGCTACGAGGACGTCGTCGCCGATCTGGAACGGCAGGCGCAGCGCATCATCGCCCATTGCGGGCTGCCCTGGGACGAGCGCTGCCTGTCGTTCCACGAGACCGATCGGCCGGTGCGGACCGCGAGCTCCACCCAGGTGCGCCAGCCGATCTACACGTCAGCCATCGGCCGCTGGCGCGCTTATGCGGAGCATATTGCGCCGTTGCTCAACGGCCTCGGCATCGCCGCGGTCGAGGCGATAAGGTCCCGTTGACGGGACGTCTCATCGAGGCAGCGCCTGCAATATTTCGCCAAGCGCTGGTATTGTTGTCGGCGGCCCCCCCTGCCATACGGCATAGGATCGACCCGCCATGCAAAGATTGCCTTCAGTTCTCGCCCCGCCCGCCGTCGGCGAGACAATGAAGCGGGCGGTTGCGGCCTATCAGGGCGGCCGGTTACGTGAGGCCGATGATCTGGCGCGTGCGATCCTCTGTGTTAAGGCCGATTGTTTTGATGCCCTTCACCTGATCGCAGTGATTAGCACGCAGCAACGACGATTCGACGAGGCGCTGGCGAGCTACGACCGTGTCCTGGCGCTGCGGCCGGATCATGCCGACGCGCTTTGCAACCGCGGTGCGACGCTGCACGAACTGCAGCGGTTCGACGAGGCGCTGGCGAGCTACGACCGCGCGCTGGCGCTGCAGCCGGATCAGGTCGGGGCGCTCTATAACCGCGGCATAACGCTGCATGAGCTGCAGCGCTTCGACGAAGCGCTGGCGAGCTATGATCGCGCCCTTGCGCTGCAGCCGGATCATGCCGGGGCGCTCTATAACCGCGGCATCACGCTGCATGAGCTCGAGCGCTTTGACGAGGCGCTGGCGAGCTATGACCGCGCGCTGGCGCTGCAGCCCGATCAGGTCGGGGCGCTCCGCAATCGCGGCAATGCGCTGCAGCAACTGAAGCGCTTCGACGAGGCGCTGGCGAGCTACGACCGCGCCCTGGCGCTGCAGCCCGATCATGCCGGTGCACTCAACAACCGCGGCAATGCGCTGCATGCGCTCAAGCGCTTCGACGAGGCGCTGGCGAGCTACGACCGCGCCCTGGCGCTGCAGCCCGATCAGGCCGAGGCGTTCAGCAATCGCGGCGTTACGCTGCATGCGCTCAAGCGCTTCGACGAGGCGCTGGCGAGCTACGACCGTGCCCTCGCGCTGCAGCCGGATCATGCCGGGGCGCTCTACAATCGCGGCGATACGCTGTATGAACGCGGCGACCTTCATGCCGCGTTGGCGCACTACCGTCGCGCGCTGTCGCTCAAGCCCGAGCTCGCCGACGCCTACAACAACATGGGCAACGTGCTCGAAGAGCTTGGTCAATTGCAGGAGGCGCAAAGCGCCTATCGCGAAGCGCTACGGCTCGATCCGAACAGCACAATCGCTCACGTCAACCTTGCCGTCGCGAAAACCTTCAAGCCCGGCGATGCGCATCTTGCCGCCATGGCGGCGCTGGCGGCAAAGACCGAAGGATTGTCGACAACCGACCGCATGCGGCTCGATTTCGCGCTCGGCAAGGCTTACGCCGATCTGGAGGACCATGCGCGCGCGTTCAGGCATCTTGCTGCCGGCAATGCCGCCAAACGCGCGACCATCGCCTACGATGAGCAGGCGACTATCGCGCTGTTCGACCGCATCGCGGCGGTGTTCACGCCGGAACTGATCGCCGCCAAGTCGGACGGCGGCGATCCTTCGGCACTGCCGATCTTCGTCTTGGGCATGCCGCGTTCGGGCACCACGCTGGTCGAACAGATCATCGCCAGCCACCCCGCGGTGCACGGCGCCGGCGAACTGCAACTGTTCAGCGATGTCGTTCGCAGCGTGCGCGGCCCGGACGGCAAGTCGCTGTTCTATCCGGAGTTTGTTGCCGCGCTCGACGCGGGAGCGCTGCAGCGGATCGGTGCCCGTTATGCCGCCATGCTGCGCGAGCTTGCGGCCGACCACGGCGCGCCCAGCGCCGAACGCGTCACCAACAAAACGCCGTCGAATTACTATTGTGCCGGGCTCATCCATCTCGCCTTGCCGAATGCGAAGATCATTCACATCATCCGCGATCCGCTCGATACCTGCATGTCGTGCTTCTCCAAACTGTTCACCGAAGAACAGAACCACACCTACGATCTCGGCGAGCTCGGCCGCTATTACCGGCGCTATGAGCGGCTGATGGCGCATTGGCGGCGCGTGCTGCCGGTCGGACGCATTCTCGATGTGCGCTACGAGGACGTCGTCGCCGATCTGGAACGGCAGGCGCGGCGCATCATCGCCCATTGCGGGTTGCCCTGGGACGAGCGCTGCCTGTCGTTCCACGAGACCGACCGGCCGGTGCGGACCGCGAGCTCCACCCAGGTGCGCCAGCCGATCTACACGTCAGCCATCGGCCGCTGGCGCGCTTATGCGGAGCATATTGCGCCGTTGCTCAACGGCCTCGGCGTCACCGCGGTCGAGGCGATAGGCCGGGCAAGCGAAGCCGGGTGACGAGTGATATGACTGCACAACCGGCATGCGCAGGCACAGCTTGAGAGTGTTAGGCACACGCTCTCAATCCAGATCCGACAAGTGCAGACGTTATGCAGACACACGCTCAGCGCAAACCTGCAACAGCTTTTCGAGTTCAATGACAACGCGGCGGATCACGCCCGACCAATCGCCTGGGGCCTGTTGCCGGAACAGCCGCGCGGTCGGATACCAGGGACTATCCTCGCGATCGAGCAGCCAGCGAAAGTCCGGGAGAAAAGGCAACAGGACCCAAACCGGCTTTGCCAATGCCCCCGCCAGGTGGGCGACGCTGGTATCGACCGCAATCACCAGGTCCAAATTCGCGATGACGGCCGCGGTATCGGCGAACGTCTCGAGCTTGTCGCCAAAATGCACGATATCGTCTCGCTCTTTCAGCGTCGCCAAGTCGTCATCGCGAACTTCCTTCTGCAAGCTCACAAACTCTGCATCGAGATCGACGAGCGGCAGCAAGGAGCGGAGGCTGATCGACCGAATAGCATCGCCCTTGTGGGCCGAGCTGCCAGACCAAACAAGACCGATTCGCAGATTGCGTTTCGGCCCGACTGCGTTGGTCCACCTGTTCAGGATTTCCGGCGCAACGGTAAAATAAGGTACTTGCGCCGGAATCGACTCGATGCGAGTCGCCAATGCGAGCGGCAGGCTGGGTAACGGGCAGTGCAGATCGAAATCCGGCGGCTTGTCTTGCGCGGCAATCACCTCTGCCACGCCCGCCAAGCTCGCCATGAGGTCCTTGAGCTGCACCGGCACTTCGAGCAGCACGCGCGCGCCGCGTTCGGCGACCAACGGCGCGTAGCGGCAAAATTGAATGGTGTCGCCGAATCCCTGTTCACTGTGCAGCAGGATCGTCTTGCCTGCGATTGCCGTCTGACCGAGCCAAAGCGACTGGCTAAAATCGCGCTTGAATGGCGTAAGGTTTTCCTCTTTCCAGCGCCGCCACTCGTATTCCCGCCATCCGACCTCGTAATCTCCCTTGAGCAGCTGCAGAAGAGATTTGTTGAAGTGTCCGTCAACATAACCCGGATTCACAGCCAGCGCGTAGTCGTAGCAAACGAGCGCCTCGTCAAGCCGCTTCAGTTGATGCAGCGTGACGCCGCGGTTGGTGAGCGCCGGGAAGTAGTCCGGCCGCACCGCAAGCGCGCGGTCGTAGCTCGCCAGCGCCTCTGGAAACCGCTTCAGTTCGTGCAGCGTCATACCGCGGTTGTTGAGCGCGTCGAAATAATCCGGCTGCAGCGCAACGGCCTGATCGTAGCTCGCCAGCGCCTCGTCAAGGCGCTTTAATTCCCGCAGCACGACACCGCGGCAGTAGAACGCCTCGACGTGATCCGGCCGCGTCGCCAGCGCGCGGTCGTAGCTCGCCAGCGCCTCGCCGGGCCGCTTTAATTCCCGCAGCGCCGTGCCACGGTTATGGAGCGCCTCGGTGTAGTCCGGCCGCACCGCAACCGCCCGCTCGTAGCTTGCCACCGCCTCGTCAAACCGTTTCAAATCCAGCAGCACATTGCCGCGATTGCACAGCGCCTCGGCATGATCCGGCTGCACCGCGACGGCGCGGTCGTAGCTCGCCAGCGCCTCGTCGAAGCGCTTGAGTTCATGCAACGTATTGCCGCGGTTGTAGAACGCCGCGGCATGATTGGGCTGCAGCGCCAGCGCGCGGTCGTAGCTCGCCAGCGCCTCGTCGAAGCGCTTGAGTTCATGCAACGTATTGCCGCGGTTGCTGAATGCCCCGGCATGATCGGGCCGCAGCGCCAGCGCGCGGTCGTAACTCGCCAGCGCCTCGTCGAAGCGCTTGAGTTCATGCAGCGTATTGCCCCGATTGCCGAGCGCCTCGGCATAAGTCGGCCGCAGCAAAAGCGCGCGGTCGTAACTCGCCAGCGCCTCGTCGAAGCGCTTGAGTTCATTTAACGTGATGCCGCGATTGAACAGCGCCTCGGCATAATCCGGCCGCACCGCAAGGGCGCAGTCGTAGCTCGCCAGCGCCTCGTCGAACCGCCGCAGGTCGTACAGCGTCACACCGCGGTTGCAGAGTGCCTCGGCATGATCCCGTTGCACCGCAAGGGCGCGGTCATAGCTCGCCAGCGCCTCGTCGAGCCGACGTTGCCGCGCATTGATCACGGCGATCAAGTGAAGAGCATCGAAATAGTCTGGTCGGACACCGAGTATTGCACGCGCCAAGTCATCGGCCTCACCGAACCGCCCGTGCTCATAGGCCGCAACCGCCCGCTGCATTGCCTCCGGCAATGTCGGCGTCGCGTTGGACATCGGCAATCCTCCCTGGGGCGATACTGACACGCCGGCAATTGTCTTTCAATTTCGTGACTGGCGAAGCAGGACCAATGGCTCAATGGCAATTGCGTGTTTGAAATTCTCATGCGAGCATGAATTTTGAGATGGGCGCCGCGTCTCAGCCTGCTTTCGTTGGTTGCGCGACAGGCGGCTGAACCCGATCTTCGCTTCCTTGCGAGATGCTACGGTCATGGATACGGTTACACCGAGAGCTATGGCGGCGCCCGCGGCGACAACCTTGCGGTGCGGCGGCGCGGAAGACGCCGGTCAACCCTCAGGCGAGCGTATGATGGCTGGCAGGACGGCGTTGAGACTTGCCATCGATCTCTTGCGCGCGCCCTCGCGGGTGCAGTTCATCAAGTCCGAGCCTTTGCCGGAGGGCGTGGAATTGCTCCTGCGCATTGCCGCAGGCGGGGCCGAGGCCGCCCGGTCGGCTGCGGTGACGGCGCGGCGGTCGCCCGTGACCGTACGGCGCGCCGCCACGTTTTTCATCGAGCAGATCCTGTTTGCGCCGAACGCCGATTCGTATCGCGTGCTCGGCGCCGACGCGGCGGCGAGCGCCGACGAGTTGCGGCGCAACGCGGCGCTGCTGTTCAAATGGCTGCATGCGGAGCGCGATGCGAACGGTGCGCGGGCGGCCTTCGCCAGCCGCTTGACGGTGGCCTGGAACGATCTGAAAACGCCGGAGCGTCGCGTCGCCTACGACGCACAGTGCCGCGCCGCCGCCGATCCGGCGCGCCGCAAAACCACATTCGGCTCGCGCAGCAGGCGCAAGCAGCTGGCGCGGTTGTTGGCGCGGCGGCAAGCATCGCGCCTCGGCAAGCTCGGCTTCTTGCGCCGTGCCCTCGCCGTACTGCTGCATCGGCCGGTGTAGCGGCCAAGTCGCATTGTTCGACGCGCGCCGCCACGGCCTAACGGTTGTGCGTGCATCTGCATAATGCTGCAGCAGAAGAACGGTCGCCACCGCCTGCTCGAAGCAACGAAATTGAAAGGCGATTGGTGGCGTGTCAGTATAGCGTCTGGGAGGCTACGGATGGCCGACGTTACGCTCACATTGCCCGAGGCAATGCAGCGCGCCGTTGCCGCCTATCAGCGCGGGCGGTTACAGGAGGCCGATGATCTGGCGCGCGCAATACTCGGGGTTAAACCAGACTATTTCGACGCCCTTCACCTGATCGCAGTGATTAGCACGCGGCAACGGCGGCTCGACGAGGCGCTGGCGAGCTACGACCGCGCCCTGACGCTGCGGCCGGATCATGCCGAGGCGCTTTGCAACCGCGGTGCGACGCTGCACGAACTCAAGCGCTTCGACGAGGCGCTGGCGAGCTACGACTACGCCCTGGCGCTGCAGCCGGATTGTGCGGGGGCGCTCTATAACCGCGGCAATGCGCTGCGGCAACTGACGCGGCTCGACGAGGCGCTGGCGAGCTACGACCGCGCCCTGGCGCTGCAGCCGCATCATGCCGTGGCGCTCTACAACCGCGGTAACACGCTGCATGAACTCAAGCGCTTCGACGAGGCGCTGGCGAGCTACGACCGCGCCCTGGCGCTGCGGCCGGATCATGCCGAGGTGCTCTGCAACCGCGGTGCGACGCTGCACGAACTCGAGCGCTTCGACGAGGCGCTGGCGAGCTACGACCGCGCCCTGGCGGTGTGGCCCGATCATGCCGGGGCGCTCTACAACCGCGGCAACACGCTGCGGCAACTCAAGCGGTCCGATGAGGCGCTGGCGAGCTACGACCGCGCCCTGGCGCTGCGGCCGGACCATGTCGAGGCGCTCTGCAACCGCGGCAACACGCTGCGGCAACTCAAGCGCTTCGACGAGGCGCTGGCGAGCTACGACCGCGCCCTCGCGGTGCGGCCGGATTACGCCGAGGCGCTCTATAATCGCGGTATCACGCTGCATGAACTCGAGCGGGTCGACGAGGCGCTGGCGAGCTACGACCGCGCCCTCGCGGTGCGGCCGGATTATGCCGGAGCGCTCAACAACCGCGGCAATACGCTGCGGCAACTCAAGCGCTTCGACGAGGCGCTGGCGAGCTACGACCGCGCCCTGGCGCTGCAGCCGGATCATGCCGAGGCGCTCTATAACCGCGGTATCATGCTGCACGAATTCAAGCGGTTCGACGAGGCGCTGGCGAGCTACGACCGCGCCCTGGCGCTGCAGCCGGATCATGCCGAAGCGCTCAACAACCGCGGCAACACGCTGCATGAACTCAAGCGCTTCGACGAGGCGCTGGCGAGCTACGACCGCGCCCTGGCGCTGCAGCCCGATCATGCCGGTGCCCTCATCAACCGCGGTGTGGTGCTGCATGAGCTGAAGCGGCTTGACGAGGCGCTGGCGAGCTACGACCGCGCCCTTGCGGTACGGCCCGATCATCCGCAGGGACATTTCAGCAAGTCTGTCTTGCAGCTTCTCAATGGAGATTTCGACGCCGGCTGGCGGGGATATGAATGGCGCTGGAAAACCGAAGGCCTTAAGGCACTCAAGCGGGATTTTGCGCAACCGCTTTGGCTCGGTCAGACTGCGATAGCAGGCAAGACCATCTTGCTGCACAGCGAGCAGGGATTCGGCGACACCATTCAATTTTGCCGCTACGCGCCGTTGGTTGCCGGGTGCGGCGCGCGCGTGCTGCTGGAAGTGCCGCCGCCGCTCAAGGACCTTATGGCGACTTTAGCCGGCGTGGCGCAGGTCATTTCTGCGCCGGACCAGCTGCCGCGTTTTGAACTGCACTGTCCGCTGCTCAGTCTGCCGCTCGCTTTCCGCACCAGCCTCGAAACGATACCGGCGCAAACGCCTTATCTGTTTGGGGCAGCGGCAAAGACCAGCGCGTGGCGGGCTCGCCTGGGTGCGCGCAACAAGCCGCGGGTCGGGCTGGTTTGGGCCGGCGATCCGCGGAAGCAGCTGCCAAACGCCAATCGCATCGACCGCATGCGCAGCCTCGAATTCGACCAACTGGCGCCGATTTTGCGCGTCACCGGCTGCGCATTCTACAGCCTGCAGAAGGGCGAACACGCGCTTGTGCAATTGCGCAACAGCGCGCTTCGCCAGCGCGTGGTGGACTGCGCCGACGACCTGCACGATTTTTCGGATACGGCGGCGCTGATCGACAATCTGGACCTGATCATCGCAGTCGATACATCCGTGGCCCATCTCGCCGGCGCGCTCGGCAAGCCGTTCTGGCTGCTCAACCGCTACAACACCTGCTGGCGTTGGCTCATCGATCGGGACGATAGCCCGTGGTATCCGACCGCTCGGCTGTTCCGACAAAATGCCCCAGGTGATTGGTCGGGTGTGATCAGCCGCGTCGTTGTCGAGCTCGAAAAGCTGTTACAGGTTTACGATGGGCGTGCGCCTGCATAAGCCTGCTCGAAGCGAAAATTTGCGATACTTGGCGTGTCGCGAAGATCTTGGCGGCTGCCAGGAAGTACCTAAAAATCTCGGCCAGGCGGCAGCGACGCCGTTCTGCGCGGTGATTGGCATGCGGGCCATGCTGACGGACGGCGCGTCCGAAACGGCTGTTGCCGCCAACGATCATTTCGCGGAGCATCTGCGCACGCGAAACCGCCTTGGTTAGGGTATCGACGCCGCGTGGCAGCCGCTCGCGGGCGTCACCCTGGAACGTGAGGTTCCTTTGCCGCTCTCCCGCCATCTCAAACGCCGTCCCCGGATGCAGCATCAAATCCGGCAAAGCGGCCGCTGGCGAGGTGATCGGCAAGCAGCGCAACAAAGCGCGCGCTCTCCTCGTCCGGCATGATTTCGCCCAGCGCAACGCCGGAAAACAAAAGGTTACTCCAGGTTGCCTCGTCTTCGTCAAGGCGCGCAACGGCAATGCCTGACGCCTGACGCTGCACAATGAGCCAGTTCGGCTCGATCTTCACGGCGATCCCGCCGAGCGCTGCCGCGTCGCCGTCGAGGACGGCGCGCCAGATCGCGTCGGCCGGATAGCGCACGGGCAACAGATGGACGGACGGATGCGGCACAAAGCGCACGCGGCCATGTTCGCCCGCGGCAAGATCGGTCAGTGCATCGGGCCGCAGCGCCGGCGTATCGGGCGCATGGAGCGCCGTATTCACCGTCCATTCAAGCTGCGCCACATCGGCCAGATAGGCGAGCGCGGCCGCCGCCGGAAACGCGGCGAGAAAGCCGGGAAATTCGCCGCCATAATCGTCGAGGCACGCGCTGCGCGGCGGGTGTCGCGCGACGAACGTCCGCGCGGCACCATCAAAAAAATCCGATCCGACCAGCTTGTCGACGACCGGATAGGCGAGACGCAGCGCCCCAACGAGCGTCATCGCGACGTTATTGCGATAGATATCGAACCGCTCGGCAGTGTCGATGACGTCATTGGCGATATGGGCAAGGGCCGCGCCGTCGCCCGGCATAAGAAGGCTGCGCGCAACGTCGCGCTGGATGTCACGCAACGTCGGCACGCGGCAAAGCCCGGTGCGGCTGCAACAGAATGGCGGCAGCACGGTTCGCCTGCTCCAGCAACGCCTGCAGCGGCGGAATATTGGTATCCCATTCGATCAATGTCGGCAGCCGCCCGAAGCGCTGTACGGCTTTGCCGAACAATTGCCACACCGCCGCATCGACCTGCGAGCCATGATCGTCGATGAGAATGACGGCGCCGTTGCTCAGCGACTTCTCGGCATGACCGGCCAGATGCAGCTCTTTGACGTCGTCCGGCGGCAAAGCGTCCAGGTAGGCGTCGGCGTCCCAGCCGTGATTGGCGGCATTGACGAAGATGTTGTTGACATCGCACAGGATGCCGCAGCCGGTGCGTTGCGCGACCATGCCGAGAAACTCGCTCTCGGGGATGGTCGAATGGCGGTACTGCAAATAGTTCGACGGGTTTTCGAGCAGAATCCGGCAGCCCATCGCCTCTTGAAAGTGGTCGACGTTGTTGCAGACGACGTCGAGCGCCTCCTCGGTGAGCGGCAGCGGCAACAGGTCGCCAAGATAATGGCCCGCGCTGACGCTCCAACTCAGATGCTCGGAGACCAAGCCAGGCTCGATGCGCTCGGCCAAACGGACGATGCGACCAAGATGCGCGACATCGAGGCCATCGGCACCGCCAAGCGACAGTCCGACGCCGTGGAGCGACACCGGATAATCGCGGCGGACCGTTTCAAGGTCGCGAATAGCGGCACCGCCGCCCAAGTAGTTTTCGCTGTGGACTTCGAACCAGGCCACGCGCGGGCGCTGCGCGATGACCGCCTGGTGATGCGGAAAGCGAAGCCCGATGCCCGCTCGTGCAGGTATCGTCCCTTGCACGCGACCGCTCGACGCGCAAATGGAGGACACAGTTGGACCGCCGCTGTCAGTGCGGCGGCTCCAGACTGCCGCCGGCGATGCGCGTGCAAAGTCCGGTCGGCACCAGAACGAATGACGCTGGATCGCGCGCTTGCTTGGCCATGCCGTGGCACGAATGCGTCGCAGTGCCGCAATCGTTTTTGCCAGCAACGTTGATGCCGTAGCACATTTCGAGGTGCTCTCTCTGCATCTTTTTCTTGATGAAGTTCATCATTGCCCGCATCGCCGGGTCGTCCTGCATGGCGGCTCGGCTCGGTGAACCATGCAGCGCCAGCGCAAGACCGACGGCAGCCGACAGAGCTGTCGTACCACACACTCTTTTCATGATCCCTCTACTTTCTTGATCCCCCTACTTGGGTTTCGCGGAAGAATTCTTGGTTTGGTTTGACACGGAAGCTCGCCCCTTTGTACGATGATACCCGCAAGAGAAAGCTTACGCCAGCATTTTCTCAACTCAGAAGCGTTCTCAACTCAGAGGCGCCCGGCAAACGGTTCCATCATGCGCATTCGCACGATAGCTGGCCTGATCGTCGTGCCTACGGCCGCAATCGTTGCGGCGCTGATCGCGTGGCGTGCGGCAATATTTCCATCCGTCGGCAGCGGGCCATTGGCGTCGCCGAGTCCATCTGACGGGGCGCCCTTCATCGCCTTGCAAACGCCGCGCCCGGTGGCACCGCTGAGTTTCAGCAACGGCGACGGTGCACCGCTGACGCTTGCGGACTTTCACGGGCGCATGGTGCTGCTCAACCTCTGGGCAACTTGGTGCGTGCCGTGCCGCAAGGAAATGCCGGCGCTCGACCGCTTGCAAGCAAAACTGGGAGGACCGGGATTCGCCGTTGTGCCGTTATCGATCGATCACCGCGGCCGCGACGCAGTCGCGCGCTTCTATCGCGAGGTTGGGGTGAAGTCGCTCCGCATCTACGTCGACAAATCGGCAAACGTCATTTACGCCGTCAACGCCGTCGGCATGCCGACGACGCTGTTAATCGACGCGCAAGGACGTGAACTAGGCCGCGTCATCGGCCCCGCCGAATGGGACGGCCGCGCGATGCTGTCGACGCTGGCACACTATCTGGAAGCCGGCGATCGCGGCACCCGCGCCGGTCCCCACACCAACTGAGCAGGGTCGTCTTGCGGTTTGCTTAGACTGGGCAAAGCTTGCAATCGCGAGAGCCGCGCCAATGCCAAGCCAACTCGGCGTAGCTTTGGTTCGCTCGCAGTCGCGCAAATCCTGGCCGCGCAGCGGCAGCCCGGCGTGCCGCACGGTGACAAGGTTCAAGCGAAGAAAAGACTAGCCCTTCTACCTCTGCTAGATTAAAGTAACTCCACCGTAGCTGCGGAATTAGGCAGGCGTGGGACCATGCGATATCGGATGCTGCGATCCATTTCCGGCATTCTTGCGATAGGCTGGTTGCCGCCCTGCGCTTGCGCTGCAACAGCGCCGGTGCAGCGCGGCCTGATGGACACCAGGCCCACGCCGTTCGTCAACGCTGAGGTCAAACCGCGCCCGAGCGGCGAGCGCGGATCGCCAACGGGAAATCCGTTATGGGCGATTTCTGTGGAATCGCTATCGTTCACGCGCGAGCGGCCGCTGTTTTCTCCCTCGCGGCGGCCGCCGGCACAGGCCATCGTGGCGCCGCCGCCGCCGCGACCGCGCGCGGCGCCCGTCGCGCCTGAACAATTGCAGCTCACCATCGTCGGCACCGTGATCGGCGACAACGAGCACATCGGCGTCTTCCTCGACCCGGCGACGAGGCAGGTTGTTCGTCTTCAGGTCGGGCAAGGGGTCGCGGGATGGATCCTGGGCGACGTCCAGGCCCGCACGGCCACATTCAAAAAGGATCAGCGCCAAACCGTGCTGGCGCTGCCGTCCCGCAACGGTCGAGAGGAAAGCCCGCCGCCGCAAGTTTTGACGAATAAAGCCACTCCGCGGCGGCCGGCGGACCGCCTCGGTACGCCGAAAAGAAAACACCGCCCGGCAAGCGCTTCCAAAGCCGGACCGAGTGCTCCTGTCGCTTCCGCGCGCGACGGCGGCGGGACGCCCGCGGGCAGCGGGACATGGCGCGACGGCGACGGGCAATTGATCAGTCCGCCAAGATCGCCTGTGCCTATCGTGAATGCGGCCGATACCCCGGCAGCGGCAGGGTCGTCGACCTGGATCGATGGGGACGGCCAGACGATTACTCCTCCCGCCTCTTATCGGGCCGCGAACGACGGACCGCCTCCACCGCCGCAAGCCGACACCTGGCGTGACGGCGACGGTCAGATGATCCAGCCACCGGCCGCCGAGCCGACCCGCTATGGGGGCGGCACATGGGTGGATGGCGACGGACGCTTTGTGGACCCGCCGTCAAGGTAAGAAGCGCCGCTGGAACGACGCTGCAATGTCCTACTGGCCGCTCAACTCCCGAACATGCGGGCGCTCGGCGCATCAGCGCGCGCGGTACCAGCTAACCGCCATGCGTTGGGCCGCCTTGATTTGGGCGTCAGTCATTTTGGACGCTATCGCATCACGCATCCTGGCCTTGAAATCGCCGTCTTCACCGACAGCTTGGGACGCGGAAAGGTTGAGCCACATGTAAGCCAGCAGGTAGTCCTTCGGGACGCCAATGCCCTTGTTGTACAGCATGGCTAGCTGGTACTGAGCGAAGCCCTCCCCCTGAACTGCGGCACGATAGAACCACTTGGCCGCCAGATGGAAATCCTGCGGAACGCTGCGGCCCTTCAAATAAAGCCAACCCAGCCGAGCTTCCGCGACGGCGTTGCCCCGGGCTGCCCCTGCCTCGATCGACGCGGCCATCGCGTAAGGCGACGACGTAGGGGCGATGCGCCGGTCGGCCGCAAAGGCGCCGGTGCTACCGGCAAGCATCAACAAGGCCGTTGTCGCATAACGCCCAAAGCCAGCCATGGATGGCCTCCCGCACCGCTTGTTCGATCACCGCGCCGCTAGTCTATACCGTCGCTGCGCGTTATGCCACGCCGCTGTGCTGCAACCTTGCCACAAACCGAAAGCTCCAGCTGCGCTCTGGTCCCAATAGGCCAATCGCGTTCGGCCGCGCCGTTGCTGGCCCTCCACAATAGTCGCCAACGGGACTAGAGAAAAATTCTCTGCAGGATGATGGTGTCGACAAGCCATGCCAGCCAAATGGCGGGCGCAAAGAACAATCCGAAGGGCACGCGCGTGGTGGCGGTGAACTTGCGGCCGCGCAGCATGTCGAGCAGCACCGCGCCAAGTGCAGACAGCGCCGCAACATCGATGGCGAGCGCAACCGCCGTCCAGCCGAGCCACACTCCGGCAACGGCGGCAAGTTTGACGTCGCCGAGCCCTATTCCCTCGCGGCCGCGCAGCCGCCGATAGAGAGTGCGAAAGGCAAGAAACAACAGCGCCAGGACGAGACCGCGCCCCGCCGCGCCCACTACGTTCGCCAGCCGTTGCCCCGGCTGCGCCACCGCCGCCGCGGCAAGCCCCAGGACCAAGCCGGCCAGCACCAGCTTGTTGGGGATCAGGAAATACCGTGCATCGATGGCCGCAATTGTGATCATCGCCAGGGCAAGTCCGGCGCCCAGAATGCCCGACAATCCCGGTGCGCTCAGCACGCTGACCACGGTGGTGCAAAGGCCGACCGCGACCCATGCGGCGAGCGTCAGGGGCGAAGAAAAGATGCTGGAGGCAATCCGCCTGATCTGTTTCGACATCCGATCGGGGTGGCGCGGCCCGTCCGGGACCAAGAGAGGACTCACCGGACGAATTGCGGATCTCTAAACAGCGTCGGCCCGGGCGGGAAAGCATTGTCGGCCGAGCCGCGCATCTTGGCCCGCAATTCCTCGGCGACTTTGGCGGCATCGACGCTGTTACGAATGATCTGCGGTTGGATAAAGACGATGAGCTCGGTACGCTGTGTCGAGCGATCATTCGTGGCAAACAGGTCGCCGACGCCGGGGAGTTCTTCGAGAACCGGAATGCCATTGCGCGTGCGGGACTGTTGTTCGGTGATCAAGCCGCCCAGCAGCACCGTCTGTTCGCTGGCGATTGCAATCGAGCTCTTGATCTGCTGCTGCGACACCGTCGGAGTCAGATTGGGGGCGGTACCCGAGCCGACGACGCCGCTGACCTCCTGCTCGACGTCAAGCGTCACATTGCCGTTGATGTTGACCCGCGGCAGCACGTGCAGAATGACGCCGGTATTGATGTAGTTGATGGAATTGACGACGGTAGTCGAGGAAGCGCTTGTCGCCGCAAGCACATTGGCGCTTCCCGTTTCGACCGGTACCTGATCGCCCACCAACAGCGTCGCCTCCTGATTGTCGAGCACCACGACCGACGGCGACGACAGCACCTTGACGTCGGTGAGGGCACGCAATGCATTGATGACCACGCTTGGACTTGATTGCGAGCCCAGCAGGAAATTGCCGCCGGGCAGAATCGCACCAAGCACCTGGGAGACGCCGGTGGTTGACGACGATGACGACGACGCGCTGGCCTGAGTGTTGAAGCCGATCGATCCATTGTTGTTCTGGAGGAAATACTCGACGCCGTATTGCAGATCGTTGTTGAGCGTGACTTGGGCGATGGTGGCGTGGATCGCCACTTGCAGCTGCGGCCGGTCGAGCTGCGTAAGCGTCTGCTCGATCAGCCGGTAATTCTCCTGGCTCGCGTAGATCACCAACGAGTTGTTGCTGACGTCGGCCGCAATCCGGATGCCGGGTAGAATGATCGAGGTCGAGCCTTTCTCGCCGGACTTGCTGAAGGCGCCCGCGCCGATGGCGGAGCTGCCGCCGCCGCCGAGCCCCTGCGTGTTGCCGAAGCCGCTGCCCATATTGCCGAGCTGAATGCCGGCAGTGCCGCCGCTGGTACCCGCGGCAGCTGTGGCGCCGGTCGTGGCAGTCGCGGTCGCTCCACCGCCTTGCTGGCCGGCCAAAGTGCCGCTCGACGCGGTGGCCGTGCCTGAGCCCGGCGCGATCTGGTTCACCGCGGATTCGAGACCCTGCTGTTCGTGCGCACCGAACAGATCGCCGAGCACTTTCGCTATACTCCGCGCGTCGCCGTAGCGCAGCCGATAGACGTGAACGGACTGGCCGGCGTTGTTTTCCTGGTCGAGGCGTTTGATCCAGATCGCGGCCTGTTTCAGGAGGTTCGGCTTGCGGGCAACGACCAGGACAGCGTTGAGGCGGGCGATCGGCTGCAGCGTGACCAGGGTTTGATTGAGGCCGCCGTCCCCATTCTGCATGATCTTGTCGAGTTCCTTGATCATCTCCTCGGGTGCGGCGTTTTCCAATGGATAAATGCCTACGGATTGGCCGCGCATCCAGTCGACGTCAAAGCTCAATATGGTGTCGACGGCCGTTTTTCGGTCGGGGCCATTGCCCTCGACGAGGATCAGATTATGTCCGACGTCGGCGCGCGCCATCCCGGCCTTGATGGCGAAACTGTCCAGCAGTTTGAGGATGTTCTGCGCCGACGTGTAACGCAGCGGCACGACGCTGATGCCGTAGCCGCCCTGCTGATCGGCGCCGGCGGCCGTAGCTGCGCCGCTGCCCGCAGCGTCGCCCGACGGGATCAGCCGGTATCCACCGTCGCGGTCCGCGACGAGCACTACGTTGCTCATGCGCAGCGCATTTTCGAGCACGGGAATAAGGTCGCGCTTGGGCACCGAGCGGCCCGATGAGATCGTCACGGTGCCCTGCACGCGCGGGTCGATGGTGTAGCCGACCTTGAGAATGTCGCCGAGAATGACCTTGGCGACGGCGGTTATCGCGGTGTTCTCGAAATTCAGCTCATAGCCTTCGCCGGTGTCCGACGCCCGCACCGGATCGGCCGCCACGGCTGCCTCATGGCCGTAATAGCTGGCGCCCTCCACCGGCTGCTGCCGACTGGCCGGCTGTGCAACCTGCTCGGGAAAACGGGGATCTAAATTGGTGCTCTGGACGGTCTCGAAAGGGTCGGGCTGGTGCTGTGGTGCCTTATAGCCGCTCAAAGTGGTCAGGTCACAGCCCGCAAGCAGGCCGCCGGCCAGACCCGCCGCGACGCATGTACCAATACACCGGCGAAGATTGACCACCCTCATACCCCGACTTACTATTCGTGCACTAAGCCTCCCCACTACGTCAAGTTTATGGAATCGGCGCGACCTTAGTCAAGAACCCAGCCGGCTTGGTGAGTTCGGCAATGAGCGAAGTGTTCTCCGGTAGAGCTTCCGATGACCTCCGCCGACGCGGCCCCTCGCAGGCCGGCGATCCATTGCAAAATTTCTACCAATACTTGTGCGATCGACAATTGCTGGCCGCCGACGCCGCGCTTCGCTTCAACATCGCCGAGGCGCGCCGGAACGGCAAGCCGCTGCAAAAGCTATGGCAGCTGAGCGAAACCTCGGCCCAAGAGTTTGCCGACGAAGTGGCGAACTTCTTCGCCCTGCCGCGGTCCAGTCTTGCCGACCTCATGGCGGCGCCGTCTCTTGCGGACAAGTTTTCCCAACGTTTTCTGCGCGAAGCCTGCGTTTTTCCCTGCCAGGGCCGCGGCGGCCGCGCCCTCCTCGTCGTCGCCGATCCGACCGAAACGGCGGCGGTTCGCGCCGCGGAAATCGTTCTAGGCGGCGCCGTAGACATTGCGGTCGCCTCGTTCGAAGACGTTGCAACCGCGCTTGCCAACCGGCTGGAGGACAAGATCTCGCCGGAGGCGGCCGCGGCACTGCAACGCGCCGATGACGACGTCGAGCGCCTGCGCGATCTGGCGAGCGGCGCTCCCGTGGTCCGCGCCGTCAACGATCTGCTTGAACGCGCAGTCGAATTGCGTGCGACCGACATTCACATCGAACCCTTCGAGACCCACTTGGTCATCCGCATGCGGGTCGACGGCCTGCTCCGAAACCTGCCGGTGCCGGCCGGCGTACCGCCGCAAGCGGTCATTTCACGGGTCAAGATCCTGGCGGGCTTGAATATTGCAGAGCGCCGCCTGCCGCAAGACGGCGCCGCTCGTCAGCAGATCAGCGGCGTCGATCTCGACATTCGCGTCGCCACGGTGCCGACCCAGCACGGCGAGTCAGCGGTGCTGCGCTTGCTGGTAAAAAACCGCGGCCTGCTCGACATCGGCAAGCTCGGCATGGCAAGCACCGACGAAGCCAAGATCAGCCGGATGCTAAAGCTGCCGCACGGGATGGTCATCATTACCGGTCCGACCGGCAGTGGCAAAACAACCACGCTGGCGATGATGCTGAGCATTCTCAACGACACCTCGCGGAAGATCCTGACCATCGAGGATCCGGTGGAATACGAGATCGAAGGCATCAACCAGTCGCAGATCAAACCGGCCATCGGATTGACCTTCGCCACCGCCCTGCGCGCGTTTCTTCGTCATGACCCCGATGTGATCATGGTCGGCGAGGTGCGCGATGCCGAAACTGCCCACGTCGCGGTGCACGCGGCACTGACCGGGCACCTGGTGCTGACGACGCTGCATACGGAGACGGCCGCTGCGGCCATCCCGCGACTGCTCGACCTCGGCGTCGAGGGCTTCCTGCTGGCCTCCACCCTGCGCGGCGTGATCGCGCAACGTCTGGTCCGAATCCTGTGCGATCGCTGCAAGCGCCCTCGCAACCTCGACCGCGAGGACTTTGCCGCCGATCCGCGATACACCGCGCTCGGTTTCCGCGTCGGCGAGACCATCCACGAACCGAAGGGCTGCGACCGCTGCGGCGGCACCGGGTATCGTGGGCGCAACGGCGTGTTCGAGATCATTGAAACGAATGAGGAAATTCGCGGCCTGATCGGCAAAAAGACAAACTCCCAGGAGATCGAGCGCGCCGCGCTGTCCGATGGGCTGACGACGATGCTGGACGACGCCGTCGCCAAGTGCCGTGCCGGGATAACCTCGACGGCCGAGGCGCTGCGGGTCATAGCGCTGCGGTGAGGCCGTGCCGAACTTTCGCTATCGAGCGCTGACCCAGGCGGGCGAGATCGTCAGCGGTTCGATTTCGGCGCCGACGACCGCCGAGGTCGTCCGCCAAGTCGAATATCTCGGCCTGGTGCCCATCGACACGTCCGCAGACAGCGGCCGGACGTCGATTTGGCGCCTCGACCTTGGTTCGCTCGGCGGGCCGCGCGGCGAAGCCGTCACCATCTTTACGCGCGATCTTGCGCTCCTGCTCAAAGCCGGCGCCAGGCTGGATGCTGCGCTCGAATTGCTCGCGACCGACATGGATATTGCGCGGCTCAGCCCGATGATCGGCAAGATACGCTCCAGCATCTTGGGCGGCGAGAGCTTTGCCGAAGCGGTGTCGCATCATCCGGCAGCTTTTCCGCCGATCTACGTGGCGCTGGTGCGGGTCGGTGAAGCGTCCGGAACGCTCGACCACATTCTCGAAGTGATCGCCGCCGACCGCGAGCGCGCGGAAGCGCTGCGCCGCAAATTCGGTGAGGCGATTCGCTATCCCGCCTTCGTGCTGTTTGCGGCGGGCTGTGTTTTGACGTTTTTCCTGCTGTTCGTGCTGCCGCAATTCGCTTCTGTACTACGCGGGTTCAAAGCCAAGCTCGACCCTATCGTCGCCTTTTTCCTCGACTTGTCGGACCTGGTGCGCGCGCACGGCCATATCATCGCGCTTTCGGGCGCGCTCGCCATCGCGGCAGTGTGGCTGTTGGCGCAGCGCGCGAGCGTGCAACGCGCGGCCTGGAACACGATGGCGCGAATGCCGCTTCTCAAGTCGCTGGTCGCATTCCATACCACCGGGCTGTTTTGCCGGAATACCGGCCTGTTGCTCGGCAGCGGCACGACGCTTTCGGCGGCACTACGCATTCTCATCGACATAATGGACCGGCGCGGCCAGCCGGAGGCATGGCAAAAAGTCGCCGACCGCGTTCGCCACGGCGGCAAGCTTTCCGATGGCTTGGCGGATGCCAAAGTGCTTCCCGCCGCCGCGGTCCGGATGCTAAGATTGGGTGAGGAAACGGGACAGCTTGCCAGCGTGAGCAGCCGCATCGCGGAGTTCTATGAGGCGAAGCTGCAGCGCAGCCTGGACCGGGTCGTCGGGATCGCGGGTCCTGCCGCCATCATCTGCATCAGCATCGTGGTCGGCGGGCTGATCGTTTCCGTGATGACATCCTTGCTGTCAGTGTATCAGAGCGTTGGGTATTGAGGGGTACAGGCTCATGATGATGTTCACGTCACTTGCGTCGCGGCGCCGGCGCTTGCCGGCGGGCCGGGCCGCCGAAGCTGGATTTACCTTGGTCGAGATGTTGGTCGTGATCACGATCATCGGTCTCATCATGGCTCTGGTCGCGCCACGCGTGCTCAACTACCTGTCGGAATCAAAAGTCAAAGCCGCCAAAATCCAGATCGAAAGCTTTGGTAGCGCCCTTGATCTGTACTACCTCGACGAAGGTCGCTATCCGACGACCTCGGAAGGGCTTGTCGCGCTGGTCCAGAAGCCGGAAGACTCCCCAACCTGGAACGGTCCGTACCTGAAAGGCGCCGTTGTCCCGAACGACCCTTGGGGCAATGGCTATGTGTATCGCTCGCCCGGACAACATGGGCCGTACGACATCGTCTCGTACGGAGCCGACGGCCATGAGGGCGGCACGGGGACCGCAAGTGATATCACGAGCTGGACGCGCTGACACCGGCGCGGAAGGATTCACGCTGCTGGAGGTTGTCTGCATCCTCGCGGTTATTGCGATGCTGGCGGCGATTGTACTTCCGGCGCTTCCGCGCGCCACGCCGCTGCCCCGCATCGAGGGTTATGCGATGGAAACGGCGCTTCTGCTGGACGCCGATCATGACGCGGCGCAACGCCAACACCGCGAAATTGCGACACTGGTCGATGCGCGTTCGCGGGTGATCCGATCGGGAGCGACGGGCGCCGTCCTGCAATTTCCGAACGACGTCACGGTCGATGCCTTGCTCGCCCGGCGCTGCGACGACCGGGACGCCGGCGCCGCCATCCATTACCTGCCTTCCGGCATGTCATGCGGCGGCGTCGTGGCCCTGACGCGCGGCGGTGTCGGCTTCCAGGTTCGGGTCAATTGGCTGACGGGAGGGGCGGAGATTGTTCCTGTCCATTGATCCCGACCAGCGCCGGCGCGCGCGGGGCTTCACCATGATCGAGGCAGTGATCGCGCTGGCGATCATTGCCGTCTCGCTCGCCGCCATCGCTTCGATCATCGCGGAAAACGCCCGTGGCACCGAAGTGGTCGAAGCGCGGCTAGGGCTTATTCAGGCGGCGCGCGCGGTGCTCACCGCCCTGCCCGACCGCAATAAGCTGGCGCAGGGCGAATTGCGGGGCGAGATGGGTTCTGAACGCTGGCGCATTGATGTGCTGCCATTTGTCGCCAATTTCGTCGATCCCAGCCAACCAACACCATGGGTGCCGCAAACCATCGTGCTGCGCCTGCAAGCGCCGAGCGGCGAGATCATCCGCGTGGATACGGTCAGGTTGCGGCGCAACGGCGGTGCTGGCAGATGACAGGCGCACCGGACCAGTCGCGTTGCGCGGGGTTTACGCTGGTAGAAGCGCTCGCCACGACCGTGCTGATGACCATCATCTTGGCGGCGCTCGCCACCATCACGGCACAGTGGCTGCCGAGCTGGGATCGCGGTTTTGCCCGGCTGCAAGGCGGCCGAGTCTTGGCGGTGGGCCTCGAGCGGCTGACCAATGATATCGCCGCCGCGCAGTACGTATCCGCCGGTGCTGCCAATGAGCCGCCGCTGTTCGACGGCGGCGAGTTGTCGGTGATGTTCGTGCGAACCACGCTCGCGCCCAATGCGGCCACTGGACTCGAAGTGGTTCGGCTTGCGGAGGCCGGCGGTAAACAGGGACCGGCTTTGGTGCGCAGCACGGCGCCATTACCCATCGGCAGCGATTTCTCGCCGGAGAATGGCGAGCTGCTGTTCACCAATCCGGTCGTTATGATCCGCGCGCCTTATCGCGTGTCGTTTTCCTATGCGGGGCCCGATCGGGTCTGGCAGAGCACCTGGCACGGTCAAGTGGCGCTGCCGCGCGCGGTTCGGGTGAGCTTGCGGGACAACGCCACCTCGATGATTCTCGGCGTATCGACGAGCACGCTGGTCCACGCCGAATTACCGGCGCGCTGCGCGTGGGCCAGTACGGTGACGGACTGCCCGATGCTTAACCCGAACGGCGTTTCGCCCACGCCTTCGTCGAACAGAACGAGGGGCTCCGGTGGATGACATGCTGACGGCCACGGACCGCGAGCCGGAGACTGGTCCCGCCGCCGCGCTGCGCCGGGCGACCGGCAAAAGCCAGGCTCCACGGCGCGACCCCTTCCAGCCTGTCGAGGAACTTGGCCTGCTCTCGCGACTGCCGCGTGCGGTAGTTGACCGAGTTTTGCCCTACTTGACCGGGTATGGTGGCGGGGCGCTTGCCGGCAGCAGCACCAAGGCGGCACCGCCATGAAAGTGACCGACAAGATTCGCGACGGCTTTTGGCGTTGGATTGATCTCGTCGCCGAAGGATTGATCGCGTCGCTCGGCCATTTCCGCAAGGAGCGCACGGTCTGTCTGGTCGAGACAGAGCCCGACTGCTTTGCGGTGCGCGCAGCAGATGTCGGTGCAAGCGCCGGCTCTGGCGACCTCAAGCTGCGCGTCGAAAACGGCACCTTTGCCGCGCCGTTGTCGGCACACATCGAGACGGCGTTGCGCGGCAGCCGGATCGAGCTCTCGGTGCGGCCCGACCGATTTGTCTTCAAGCCTCTGGA
>JASHPU010000283.1 GCA_030037885.1 Xanthobacteraceae bacterium
ACGCTGACGGGGGCGGACACCACGCGCAACATCGCGTGGGCGGTGACGCCGCTCATTCTGATCGCGGAATGTTTCTCATGGTATGCGGTGCTGACCACCAACTATTTGGGCAACGCCATCGAGAATTCGATATGGGCGGTTGCTTTCTTCGCAATCGGAATCGGCCTCTGCCGGTTGTTGCCGGATTTCGACGGTCCGGTTCGCATTGCTCTCGCCTTGGCGATCGTCGGCATTGCCGGCTACCTGGCTTTTCTCATGACGGTCGATGTGCCGATGTACCTCAATCGATGGCGGGCCAGGGTTGCCGATGGCGGCAAGCTCCTGCGACCGCTCGAGGGCCTGCGCGACGTCAGCACGCGTTGGGTCGTGACGCACGACCTTGCCGCGTGGAAGGACGAGATGCCGTGGATGTCGCTTTATTTCAGCGCGGCGGTCTGGGCGAGCTTGGCGCTTTGCGTTTTCTACGCGCTCGACGCAGCGCACGCGCTGCCGCACTGAAGCGACGGGCGCGAGACCGGTTTAAGGAATTTACGGCGGTGATGGTGAGCGTCGGTTGACCGGGGGGTGCTCGCATGCCTAGCCGGTCATCGCACGCAGCCTTTGGCGGGGCATTTCGACCGGAACGGTGGCTTGTGCCGAGCGCCCAAGCGCGACATAGCGGAAATCGGCCCGCTTCATGTGCTCGATGTCATAAATGTTGCGCAGATCGACGATCAGCGGCTGCGCCATCGCCCGCCTCAGGCGATTAAGGTCGAGCGTGCGGAATTGCTGCCATTCGGTCGCTATGACCAGGGCGTCGGCGCCCGCGGCGGCGGCGTAGGCGCTGTTGCAATAGTCGACTGCGGGCAGCGAAAGCTTGGCCTGCTCCATCCCGGCCGGATCGTAAGCGCGCACCGTGGCGCCGCGATCCTGCAGGTCCGCGATCAACGCGATCGATGGCGAATCGCGGGTGTCGTCGGTATCCGCCTTGAACGTCAGGCCGAGCACGCCGATGGTCCTGCCGCGGACCGCGCCGCCGAGCGCCGCGGCGACCTTGCCCGCCATGGCGTGCTTGCGCGCTTCGTTCACGGCACACACCGTCTCGATCAGGCGCAACTGCATGCCGTAATCATGCGCGGTCTTGATCAGCGCCAGGCCGTCCTTGGGCAGGCAGGAGCCGCCGATCCCGGGACCGGCGCGCAGGAATTTTGCACCGATGCGCGCATCGAGGCCGATGCCGCGGGCGACGTCCCGGACATCGCCGCCGACACACTCGCATAGGTCGGCTATTTCGTTGATGAAGCTGATTTTGGCGGCCAGGAACGCGTTGGCCGCATACTTGATCAGCTCCGCGGTGCGGCGGCCGACATGGACGAACGGCGCCGCGTCGAGGAGCGGCCGATAGATGTCGGCGAGCACGGCGCGGGCGCGCGCGTCGTCGGTGCCGATCACGACCCGGTCGGGCTCTTTGAAATCCTTGATCGCCGTGCCCTCGCGGAGAAATTCCGGATTGGACACCACCGCAATAGCGGCGTTGGGCCGGCGCTCGCGAACAATGCGCTCGATCTCGTCGCCGGTGCCGACCGGAACGGTGGATTTGGTGACCAGAATCGTCGCTTCGGCGAGCAGCGGCGTAATGTCCTTGACCACGTCAAAGACGAAGCTCAGATCGGCATGGCCGTCGCCGCGCCGCGCCGGGGTGCCGACCGCGATGAAGACTGCATCCGCGCCGGAAAGTGCGGCCATATCCGCCGCGAAGGCGAGCCGGCCGTGGCGGACGTTCGCCGCCACAAGAGCATCGAGGCCGGGCTCGAAAATCGGAATTTCCCCCCTGTTGAGGGCGTCGACGCGGCTTCTATCCTTGTCGATGCAGGTTACCTGATGGCCGAAGTCGGCAAGACAGACCCCGGACACAAGCCCCACATAGCCGGCGCCAATCACGGCCACGCGCATCCCGGTGTCGCCGCTGCGAAGAGATGGGCGGTTCTGCGAAAGCGTCTTTGCGGGATCGCGCCACATTGATCAGGTCCTCTTGCTTGCCGCGCGGCGGCGCGAGCTCCGCAGCCACGCCGAGCAGGACAAATTCGCCGCCGACCAGGCATCGGCCCGCACTGTGCAAGGTAACGGGCCGGCGCGAATCGCTGCTCTCGTCGCGCAGGCATTAGCTTGCGGCCGTGACGGTGCTGTGACTCGGAAACTGGAGCACGTTCCGCTGTCATTGAATCAAGCTCCTTCATTCGTCATTGCCGGGCTTGACCCGGCAATCCATGCTGCGTTGAAGCCGCATGGATGCCCGGGTCAACGGGGTCCCCGCGACGCAAGCGTCGCGGGGAACCCGTCCCGGGCATGACGAGAACGTGGTGCTATCTGAGCGGGACATGCTCTAAAACGGGCCCTTCTTTCAAAAAACATTCAAACAACATGCCGCCGCCGTTCTACCAACAAGTCTCATCGTCCGGCTTGGAGCTTGATGAAGTAAGTTGATTCAGTCCGTCGTCATTGCGAGCTAAAAGCCCGGGCAATGGCTTTATCCACGTAACAATAGTGTCGTGGATCGATGAGAGATTACCGCGGCGAATCACTTAAGCCGGACCGGAGCAGCATCCCCTTGGAGGGCGCCTCGAATGGGCTGAGCGCCATCGCCTCGGCGGCCGGCAAACGAATCGGACGGAGTTCCCTTACCGGCGCCGCCAGCCTTGCGATCGTCGCGGTCTCTGCGGTCGCCCTGTACAAGCTGCTGCACAATATCGACGCTGGACGCTTTGTTGCCGCTCTGCGAGCGCAGCCGCCGCATGCCCTGCTGTTGGCGATCGGGTTCGTCGCGGCGAGCTATTTCATGCTGACGTGCTACGACGTATTTGCCTTGCGGGCGATCGGCCGGGAGGCGATCCCGTATCGGGCGGCCGCCCTGGCGAGCTTCACGAGCTACACGATCGGGCACAATTTCGGCGCCACGGTCTTTGCCGCGGGCGTCATCCGCTATCGCGTTTATGCGTTCTGGGGCTTGCGCATCCGCGACATCACGGCGATCGCCGTCATGACCAGCCTCACCTATTGGCTCGGCAACGCACTGGTGCTCGGTTTCGGCTTGTTATCGGCGCCGCAGGCGGTCGGCGCGCTTGACCGGTTGCCGGCGCCGGCCAACCGCTTGATCGGATTGGCGCTGCTCGTGGGTCTTGCCGGCTATTTTCTCTGGCTTCTCCCCGGTCCACGTCGCATCGGCAGAGCGAATTGGCAAATTACCATCCCCGGTCCGCGATCGATGCTGGTGCAGATGTCGATCGCCTGTCTGGATCTGGTGTGCGTCGGGCTGGCGATGTACGTGCTGCTGCCGCCGCACCCGGCGATCGGTTTTTTACGTTTGCTGACGATTACCGCCACCGCCTTGCTGATCGGCGTCGTCAGCCACGCCCCGGCCAGCCTCGGCGTGATGGAAGCCGCGATGTTGCTCGGCCTGCCGCAATTCAAAAAAGAGGAATTATTGGTTTGCCTCCTGACGTTTCGCCTTCTTTATTTCGTCCTGCCGTTTGTCGTCGCGGCGCTTTTGCTGGGCTTGCGTGAATTTGGCAAGGTTTTCGCCGGAATCCGCGCAAGAAAGCGATGGCTGCCGTTGTTTTATGTGTTGCGGGGAATTATGGGCCGGCCGAGGGCCGAAAAAGCGCGCGACCTGGTTCGGGCTCGGGCCGATCTGGCGCGGCGCGGCCACAGGAGAGCACGTGAAAAGACTTTATACGGCGACCGTTAATTCGCTGCGCGGGCTGCGCTGCGGCTGGTGCCGCGAAGCCGCGCTCCGTGAAGAGCTGATCGCCCTTGCGGCCGCCGTTCCGCTCGGCGTGCCGATTGCACCAAGCTGGGTTTGGTACATCGCCATGGTCGGAGCGCTGCTCGCCATCCTGAGCGTCGAATTTTTGAATACGGCAATAGAAAAGCTTGCCGACCATACCACCCAAGGCCGGCATCCCGAAATCGGGATGATCAAGGATTATGGCTCGGCGGCGGTGTTCTGCGTGCTGTGCATCGCCGTCCTGATATGGATTGCGGCGGTTCTTCTGCGTCTTGGGCTGCTTTAACCTCCTGCTCACGGGTTCCGCCGGCATTTCACTGCCGCGGCGAATGCGGCCGCCGCATGTCATCGCCGTGACCAGGCCGGCGACCCCTGTAGCTGCCGCGATCGGTGGCGCGGCCAACCGGATAATGCGCGTCAACCGATCGTGTCATTGTGCTGCAATGGAATGCAATTACCCAGCCCGCGGGTCAACAATGCAGGCGTGATTCGTGGAATTTGAGCACGGCGCGATCGTCTTCCGCACGCTCTTTATTTCCGACGTTCACCTCGGCGCACGCGGTTGCCA
>JASHPU010000007.1 GCA_030037885.1 Xanthobacteraceae bacterium
CGTTGGCGGCGATGGCAGCGTCGAACACGTGCATGTTATTCGGGCTACGAGCGGGCAGCGCGACAGCATCGAAAGGGCACTGGGGCAGTGGAAATTGAAACCCGATGAGATCGACGGCCGCAGGACCGAAATCGAGACCGGGTTGGTCATTAAGTTTACGCCGACCGGCGCGGTCCATTATTTACCGGGCAATCGAACGGCGCCGGAAGCGGAGAGTGAATGAGGCAGCACCCCATCCAATTCGACTAGAGCACGTTCCGCTGTAATCGAATCGAGCTCCTTCATTCGTCATTGCCGGGCGTGGGGTCCCCGCCGCGCTTGCGCGGCGGGGTGCCCCTGACCCGGCAATCCATGCTGCGTTGAGGCCGCATGGATGCCCGGGTCAACGGAGTCCCCGCGACGCAAGCGTCGCGGGGAACCCGTCCCGGGCATGACGAGAACGTAGTGCTATCTGAGCGAGATATGCTCTAATTTGGACGGCCCATGACTGATATGGGTCCCGACTGCTCTCAGGCCGGCGCAATCATTGCAGCCCGCAAGGCTCGGCCTCGGAGCCGGTAATAATCAAGCAACAAACGTCCGCCACCAGGCGGTGCCGAACGTGAGCAGCATCTGAACGACCGTCAGCGCGGCGAGGCGCCGACGGCCCTCCTTTAAGGAACGGCTGTCGCGGGACGCCGCTCCGATGATCAGAAAGACGAGAATCATCGGCTCGTAATACCGTTGAAACACCTGATGATCGAATATGTAGACAAAAGACCAGCCGACCAAGGCGGCGAGCCAAATCTGCGCCTGTTCCGGCGATCGACTGTCCTTGATGCAGCGAAAGAAGCCGATCACAAGAATCATGCCGATTGGAGCGAGCACCATGAACACGATGCTGCGGTCGAGCGGCGCCGGCAGGATTCTGGCGACCTCCCACAAATGGCCGCCCCAGCGGCCTGCTGCCTTGTCGTAGGCCGTGGGCGCGATCACCGCCAAGAGCTCGGCACCGAGGACCGCGATGATGCTTGGGAACCGCAATGGGCGTACCCGAAGCTGATCGGCTTCAAGGGGGAAATAGAAGACGCCGAACAACGCGATGAGGCTCAGGATGTAGCCGAGCGGGACAATCGACGGAGGCGAATAGAATTTCTGCCAGCGCGGCGCAACGAGGCCGCCCCACATGAGGTAAAGCGACGCGGCCACAATGACGATGCCGCAAGATGCCGCCGTCCAAGCAAGCGCGGCTTTGTCCCGGCCGCGAGCGCTCAAGAGCGCGCGGCAAAGCATCGGAATCGCCAGCCACGCATACAATTGGCGCGTCAACGTCGCGAGCGCCCCGTAGACTGCGGCCGCAATGGCACCGCCGGGCCGCCTGGAATCCAGGGCGTACAACAAGGCGATCACCGCCAGGACCAGTGCGGCATTGTCGGTGACGACCCAGCTCGACGATTTTATGAGTATGTTCGATGTTGCCAGCGGAGCGATGAGAAAAGCGGCATCGACCGCGCCGACGCGTCCGAGAAGCCACGCGAACAGCACCATCAACCCGGTCAGGCTGACGAGAATATTAACCAGCCGCAAAGCGCGCGGGCTGCTCCCGGTGATCTTCGACACACCGGCGAGAAACCAGTGATACCCGGGCGCCATCGGCGTAAGCGCATTATCGCGAAAATCCAGCAAGGGCCAGTGCTCGGCGATCCGGCGCACATTGGGAAGGTGAAACTCCTTCTCGTCCCAGGCATAGTTGATGTCGGTTCTCGGCGAGAGGGCGGGCGGCACGGCCAGCAGGAGAAACAGTCCCGCGATCGCCCACGCCTGGGGAAGCCAAGCGAGCCTGGTCCATCGCGCCAAACGCTGCTTCATTCCCTGCCGTGCGCCGCGTGCCGATCATGCTATGATAGGAAATTCGCGAGCAGCAGTCCAATTGACAAACATCTTCGATCGGCAATTGTTGCCGCCGGCAAGCCGGATCAGCGATGATATCCGAAAGCCGAACGGCACAATGGGGCCGAATGCGTCGTCGTCCAGCTCACTGATGGCGCTTTAGGGAACGCCTGCACACCCTGCCGCCAAAAAAGCGAGGATCCATCGTGGCTGACAAACTGACCGGCATCATCGACGAGCTGGCGCTCGCCAACCGCATTCTGGCGCGCGAGGGCGTGCTCGACGCTTTCGGCCATGTCAGCGCGCGCCATCCCGGCGATCCCGGCCGTTATCTGCTGTCGCGCTCGCGCTCGCCGGCGCTGATCGAGCCCGCCGACGTTCTGGAGTTCACGCTCGATTCCGAGCCAGTGCGGCCGCCGACCGCGCAGCTCTACGCCGAGCGCGTCATCCACGGCTGCATCTATCAGGCGCGGCCCGACGTCACCGCAATCTGCCATCATCATGCGCCTGCGGTCATGCCGTTCGTCATTGCCGGCAAGCCGATCGTGCCGGTATTTCATCTCGGCGCCGCGATCGGCGAGGAGCCGCCGTTCTGGGATCAGCAGGACGAGTTCGGCGACACCAATCTGTTGGTCGTCAAGCCGGAGGAGGGCCGCTCGCTTGCCCGCGCGCTCGGCGATCATGCGGTGGTGCTGATGAACCGCCACGGCGCGACCGTGGTCGGCGCCGGCCTCAAGGAGCTGGTGTCGCGCGCGATCTTCATGTGCCAGAACGCCGAGTATCAGCTACGCGCGCTGCTGTTGCGCGCGTTCATGCTCGGCGCTGCACCGAGCCTGCCGCGCGGCGAAATCAAGCTCGCCGGCGAAATCAGCGCGTTGCCCAACGTGGTGAGCCGCACCTGGGAATATTGGAGCGCGCGCGTCGAAGGCGGCAGCAGCGCTGCCGCCGCGCCCGCGCCCGCGCGCCGCGAACGCGTAAAGCCGGCGCGCCGAGCAGTGCGCCGCAAGGCCCGAGGCAGACGCTGACGCTGCGCTATCACATCGTCGTTGCGAGTAAGGCGCGCCCGGCTTGCAAAACATGGCCGGGCGGATGGGCCGTTTGCAACGGCGCATATGGCCGATAGGATGCGGCAAATCCAGCGCAAAGTCGCCATGCAGCAGGTCGGCGCGCCGTCGCTGCAAGACCTCAGGCCTTCGATGGTGCTGCACGTATGATGAGGGGCCGAACGTAATGCCAAAGTCCACTCGCGACCGGCTCGAAGCGGCGCTCGCGCGCATTGCCGATCCGAAAGGCGAGGGGGCGCGCGCCTGCCTCACGGTTTATCGGGACGCGGCGCGGGCCGCGGCCGACGCCACGGATGCGCGCGCCCGTGCCGGCATCTCGCTCGGCCCGCTCGACGGCGCGCTCGTCGGCATCAAGGATTTGTTCGACGTCGCCGGCGAGCCGACCCGCGCCGGCTCGAAAATCCTGGCCGAGGAGGCGAAACCGGCGGCGGCCGACGCCGCGATCGTGCGCCGGCTGCGCGCGGCCGGCGCGGTGATCGTCGCCAAGACCAACATGACCGAGTTCGCCTTCTCCGGCATCGGCGCCAATCCGCATTTCGGCACGCCCGGCAATCCGCGCGACCGCGCGCGGGTGCCGGGCGGTTCGTCGGCCGGCGCGCCAGTCGCGGTCGCCGACGGCATGTGCGAGATCGCGATCGGCACCGATACCGGCGGCTCGGTGCGGATTCCGGCGGCGTTGTGCGGCCTCGTCGGTTTCAAGCCGAGCCGCCAGCGGGTGCCGACCGGCGGCGCGTTTCCGTTGAGCTACACGCTCGATTCGATCGGGCCGATTGCCGCGAGCGTCGCCGATTGCGCCAAGGCCGACGCCGTGATGGCCGGCGAAGAATCCTTGGCGTTCGCCCCGCTTACGCCCGGCGCGCTTAAGGGTCTGCGTTTCGGCGTCGCCGAGGGTATGCCGCTCGACCGGCTGGATGACGCGGTGGCCGCCGGATTTGCCGCCGCCGTCAAACGGCTCGATGCCGCCGACCTGCGCATCAGCCACGAGACGCTGTCGCAATTCGACGGCATGAATGAAGTCAACGCCAAGGGCGGCATTTCGCCGCCGGAATCGTGCGCCATCCATCGCGACCGGGTGCGCCGGCGCGGAGCCGAGATCGATCCCAACGTGCTGGCGCGCATCGAGCGCGGCTGTGCCGTGTCGGCGGCCGATTACGTCGACATGCTGCGCGCGCGCGCGCGCCTGGTGCGGGAGATGGACGCGCGGCTTGCCGGCCTTGACGCGCTCATCATGCCGACCACGTCGATCGTGGCGCCGACCATCGCCGAAGTCGCCGATCCGACGGTGTTTGCCGCGCGCAATGCAGCGCTGTTGCGCAACACCGCCATCGTCAATTTCTTCGACCTCTGCGCCGTCACGCTGCCCATTACCACGGTGGTGAGCGCGCTGCCGGCCGGGCTGATGCTGGTCGCGCGCAACGGCGGCGACCACCGGCTGCTCGCCATCGCCGCTGCCGTGGCGCAGCTCTTTGGCGCATGATCTAAAGCTTGCCCTTGCGGCTCGACTTTCCTAGCATTTCGGTAAATTTTGGGAGGATCCGACATGACCAGCCACAAACGTCCGAGCCGGCGCCGCGTGCTGGCCGGCGCCGCAGCCGCCGCGGCGACCACCACGCTGGCGATGCCCGCCATCGTGCGCGCCCAGGGCAAGGGACCGTTGAAGGTCGGCGTGCTGTTGCCGCGCTCCGGCTTCGAGGCCGGTATCGGCCAGGATTGCCAGCGCGGGGTCGACATCGCGGCGCCGATCTTGAAGTCGCTCGGCTTGCCCGCGCTTTCGATCATCAACGGCGACACCGAGTCGAACGTCGACACCGCGCGCGAGCACGCCGAGAAGCTGATCGAGGACGGCGCCCAGCTTCTGGTCGGCGCCTTCGATTCCGGGCAGACCACCGCGATTGCCCAGGTCGCCGAACAGAAGGGCATACCGCTCGTCATCAACATCGCCAGCGCGCCGCAGATCACCGAGCAGGGCTACAAGTTCGTGGTCAGAAACTTCCCGACGGTGTCGATGCTGCTCAACGACGAGCTCTCCGAGCAAAAAGAGCTGTTCGCGCTGGTCGGCGACGAGCCGAAGACCGCGGTGTTCATGCACGTCAACGACCTGTTCGGCACCGGCATGTCGAAGGGTATCCACGCCATGATGCCCAAGTACGATTTGCCCTACAAAATCCTCGAGGAAATTTCGTACGACCCGGCGGCGCGCGATCTCTCCGTCGAAGTGACCAAGGCCAAGGCTGCGAACGCCGAGATCATGCTCGTGGTCGGGCGCCTCAATGACGCCATGCTGATCACCCGTGAGCTGGTCAAACAGCGCTGGACCCCGAAGGCGATCCTGAGCATGGGGCCGGGCTGGTACGAGAACCAATACACCAAGACGCTGGGCAAACTCTCCGATGGGCCGATGAGCCTGGTGCCGTGGTACGATCCGAACAAAAAGTTGAGCAAGACGCTGGAAGCCGCATTCGCCAAGGCTTATCCGGACTACAACCTCAACACCAATCATGTTTTCACGTTCGAGGCGCTCTTGGTCGCCGCCGACGCCTATAAGCGCGCCGGTTCGACCGACCCGAAGGCATTGGCGGCCGCGCTGCACGCGACCGACATCACCGACAACGTCACCATCGGGCCCGGCATCAAGTTCGACGCCAACGGCCAGAACACCGGCGTGCGGTGCGGCGTCGTACAAAATCGCGGCGGCAAGCAGGTGACGGTCGTGCCGAAAGAGGCCGCCAACGCCAAGCCGGAATGGCCGATGAAGCCGTATCAAAGCCGGGCGTGAGGGCAGGCGGCCGAATGCTTGGGCCGGCGTGCGGCGGCGGGGCGCTGCGGTTTCGGGTAGCGGATGACGTTTGACGTTTATCTGAACGTGGTCGTCGCCGGCATTCTCACCGGGCTGGTGTACGGCCTGATGGCGCTCGGCCTGTCGGTCATCTTCGGCGTGGTGCGCATCGTCAATTTCGCCCACGGCGAGATGATGTCGATCGCGATGTATCTCGCGGTGGTGCTGTTCTCTTCGTTCGGGCTCGATCCGCTGGTCATGCTGGTGCCGATCGCGGCGGTGATGTTCGCGTTCGGCTATGTGCTGCAGGCGGGATTGATCAATCCGTTCATCACCCGCCCGGAACACAGCCAGTTCCTGCTGGTCGTGGCCTTGGCGATCATCATCGTCAACGCGCTGCTCATCGTGTTCGGCCCGGACGCCCGCACCGTGCAGACCTCCTACGCCTACGACAGCTTTCAGCTCGGGCCGGTGCTGGTCGATGCCTCCAAGGCCTATGCGGGCGGCGCCGCGATCGCATTCGCGGCGGCGTTGTTCGCGTTCTTTCGCTATAGCCGCGTCGGCACCGCGATCCGCGCCTGCGCCGACAATTACACCGGCGCGCTGGTGATCGGGCTCAACGTCAAGCGCCTCTATGCGCTGACCTTCGCGCTCGGCATGGCCTGCGTCGGCGCCGCCGGCTGCATGATGACGCTGATTGTCGACGTGACGCCGATTATCGGACCGGCTTATACGCTGCTCGCCTTCGTCATCGTCATTACCGGCGGGCTCGGCTCGATGGCCGGCGCGCTCTTTGGCGGCATTTTGATCGGGCTCACCGAGGCGCTGGCCGGGCTCATCTTCACGCCGTCGGCGAAAAGCATGTTCGCCTTCGCCATCCTGGTGCTGGTGCTGCTGTTCCGGCCGCAGGGTCTGCTCGGCCAGAGGCTGTCGTGAGCGCGATCTCGCTGGCGCGCGTTGCCGGCGGCGCCTCGCGCCGCATTTTTGTTCTGCTCGCGCTCCTGCTTGCGGTGCTGTTGGCCGCGCCGTGGATCGCCAACGATTATCTGCTGACTGTCCTGATCGTCATCCTCTATTCGGCCTTCACCGGGCAGGCCTGGAACATCATGATGGGCTTTGCCGGACAGTTGTCGCTCGGCCACGCGCTCTATGCCGGCTTGGGCGCCTACGTGTCGGCGGTGCTGTTCGTCGATTTCGGCATCGGCCCGTGGATCGGATTTTTGGCCGCCGTGCCGGTGGCGGCCGCGGCCGGGGCGATCATCGGCTTTCTGGCGTTCCGCTTCGGCGTCGCCGGAGTCTATTTCGCCATTCTCACCATAGCGTTCGCCGAGTTCGCCCGCATCGGCTTCGATCATATCGCCGCGGTCGATGCCTCGGCCGGCCTGTTTCTGCCGGTGCGGCAGGTCGCCCACAACGACCTGTGGCATCTGCGCGGCGATCCGACCATGTTCTATTACGTCATTTTGGCCGCGACGGTTGCGGCTTTCATCCTGTGCCGGCTCTTGTTGGAAAGCCGCATCGGCTATTTCTGGCGCGCCATCCGCGAGGACGAGGAAGCCGCGCGCGCCGCCGGCGTCGCCACCTTCCGCTACAAGATGGTTGCGGTGATGATTTCCGCGGGCCTGACCTCGTTTGCCGGCGTGTTCTATGCGTTCTTCTACAACAATCTGTTCCCCGAGCAGGTTTTCAATATCGGCCGCTCGATCGAGATGATCCTCGGCCCGGTGATCGGCGGCATCGGCACCTTGTTCGGCCCGATCCTCGGCGCCTTCGTGCTGACCGGCCTCGCCGAATCGCTCAACGCCGCCATGGCCGCCTTCGGCCTCGACATGCCCGGCGCCAAGCAGGTGTTTTACGGCGTCTGTCTGTTGGTCGTGATCGTGGCGCTGCCGCAAGGCGTTTGGCCGCCGCTCGCCCGCCGGCTCGGGCTTGCCAAGGACAAGCCATGACCGCGCTGTTGTCGCTGCAGCGGATCAGCAAGCGCTTCCGCGGCCTCGTCGCCGTCGACGGCGTCGGCTTCGAGGTGCGGCAGGGCGAGATTTTCGCGGTGATCGGGCCGAACGGCGCCGGCAAGACCACGCTGTTCAACATGATCGCCGGCGCGCTCAAGCCGGACCAGGGCAGCATCATCTTCGACGGCCGGCCGATCCACGGTCTTTCTCCCGACGTCGTATGCCGGCGCGGCATTGCGCGCACCTTTCAGCTGGTGCGGCCGTTCCCGGCGCTCAGCGTCGAGGACAATGTCGTGGTCGGTGCGCTCTTGCGCCGCCACGGCGTCGGCGAAGCGCGCCAGCGTGCGCAGGCGCTGCTACGGCGCTTCGATCTGTTCGACCGTCGCCACCGTCCGGCGTCGGCTTTGACCTTGCCCGACCGCAAGCGGCTCGAAGTGGTGCGCGCGCTCGCCACCGAGCCGAAACTGCTGCTGCTCGACGAGGTGGTCGCCGGCCTGCGGCCGACCGAGGTCGATCGCCTGGTCGCGGTGCTGCGCGAGCTCAACCGCGACAGCGGCCTGACCATTTTGATGATCGAGCACGTCATGCGCGCGGTGATGGCGCTCGCCGCGCGCGTGCTCGTGCTCGATCACGGCACCGCGATCGCCGAAGGCACGCCGGACGACGTGGTGCGCGATCCCGCCGTGGTGCAATCCTATCTCGGCGCCGAGGCGGTGTGATGCTGCGCGTCGAAAACCTCGACGTGTTCTACGGCGACGCCCAGGCGCTCGACGCCGTGTCGCTCGAGGTCGAGCGGGGCGCGATCGTGGCTATCGTCGGGGCGAACGGCGCCGGCAAAACCTCGCTGATCCGGGCCATCGCCGGCATGCACAAGCCGGCGCGCGGCCGCATCCTGTTCGGCGCCACCGATATTGCCGGCTGGCCGAGCCATCGCGTCTGCAATCTCGGCATCGGCCAAGTCGCCGAAGGCCGCCAGATTTTTCCCACCCTGTCGGTCGCCGAAAATCTGGCGATGGGCGCGCTGCTGCCGCGCGCGCGGGCGCGGCGCGAAGAAAACCATGAGCGCGTGCTGGCGTTGTTTCCGGTGCTCGCTGAGAGGAGCCGCCAGGCCGCCGGCACGCTGTCGGGCGGCGAGCAGCAGATGCTGGCGATCGGCCGCTGCCTGATGGGCGCGCCGGAGCTGATCATGTTCGACGAGCCGTCGCTCGGCCTGGCGCCGGCGGTGGCGCACCACCTGCTCGGCACCATTCGCGCGCTCAACCGCGACGGGCTGACGTGTTTGCTGGTCGAGCAGAACGTGGCGCTGTCGCTGAAACTCGCCGGCCGTGCTTACGTCCTGGAAAACGGCAGGATCACGCTCACCGGCACCGGCAGCGAACTGTTGGCCGACGACCGGGTGCGCAGCGCCTATCTCGGGCTGTAATACGGGTCATGTCATTCCCGCGAAAGGGAACTCGTCAGATCACCTCTTCGATTGCCAGCCAGCTTGCCAGTGTGACGGCATCCGTCCCCAGGGCATCCGTCCGCACAGTGCTTCTGTCTTGCTGTAAGGTCGAAAAAGTGCGAATGTGCACGGCAAGATAGAATTTGCTCCGGAATCGCGGACTATATTCCTTGCAATACGAGCCTGGAAAGGAAAAACGATGTCTCGACGGACGAACGTGCTTCTCGGTCTGATGGCGGGCTTGCTTTGGCTGAGCGCGGCCATGCCGGCCGAAGCGCAGCCTTGGACTTGGAAAAATCAATACGGGTCAGTCCTGACGGTGACGCAATATAATAGCAACACCGGCGCGATCTCCGGGACCTATACCAACAATGCGCCGGGCAGCTGCGATGTCGGCCAGCCTCAGGGGGTGACGGGCTGGTTGCTCCTCACCACCAACGGCAATGCGATCAGCTTCGCGGTGAATTGGCTAGGCTGCAACTCGACAACGGTCTGGACCGGCCAGTTGGACAACAATGCCGATTTTCAGGCCTTGTGGCTGCTTTCCCTGGCGGCCCCGTTGGCCTGGAACGGCATCAGCGCCGGCGCCGACACCTTTACGTTCGCGACCGGCGACAAGGCGAAGTTGCACGCGCATTAGGCGCGGCAGATCGGCTGCAGACCGGCCGTTTCGCAAGCGGTCGTCCGCTTTCGCGGGGACGACGAATGCGTGAAGGGCCGATTCGGAAAGCCGCATAACCGTCCGGATCAGCCGATTCCTCGCCCCCGCGCCGCTCCGGCGCTGGGCGCAAAACTGCCACTTCGGGCGAGCCGCGCTGCCCGCCGCACCCGGCGCAACACGTCGGCCGTGGTCGGCACCTCGTGTGCGGCCGCCGCGGCGGCCATGGCGCGCGCCGTCTCAGTCTCCGCGCGACCCGACAGGGCGGCCGGCACGACGGTGACTTCGCCGAGCGGGATCGGCGATTGGACGTAGATGATGCGGCGGCCGGCCATGACAAACTCCATTGCGGCAAGATCGCAAGCCAACGCTCGCGACTGCTTTTGAGTTCCCCCGGCAGGTGCGCGGCCCCGTTGTCCGGTTTTTTCACCCTGTGCTATAGCCGCGCTGCATTGCACGCGTATGACGGGCTCAAGCGCCCGTCGCGGAAGGAGACTCCTGTCATGAAGCTTTATTATGCGCCTGGCGCCTGCTCGCTGTCGCCGCACATCGTCTCGCGTGAAGCCGGCATCGCGCTCGATTTCGAACAGGTCGACAACCGCGAAAAGAAGACGAAAAGCGGCAAGGATTATTGGAGCATCAATCCGAAGGGCCAGGTGCCGGTGCTCGAGCTCGACAACGGCGAGCGGCTCACCGAGGGGCCGGTGATCGTGCAGTATCTGGCCGAGCAGAAGCCGGCCGCCGGGCTGTTGCCGCCCGCCGGCTCGCTCGACCGCTACCGCGTGCAGGAATGGCTCAACTTCGTCACCTCCGAGCTGCACAAGACCTACGGCCCGATCTTCCGGCCGACCACGCCCGACGAATACAAGAAAATCTCCAAGGACAATCTCGGCAAGCGGTTCGACTGGATCGACAAGCAGCTCGCCGGCAAGCAGTACCTGATGGGCGACAAGTTCACGGTCGCCGATGCCTACCTGTTCACGGTGCTGCGCTGGTCGCCGCGCGTCGACATCGAGATTGCCAAATGGCCGAACATCAAGGCCTACATGGACCGCGTCGCCGCCCGGCCGAAGGTGCAGGAGGCGCTCAAGGCCGAAGGGCTGCAATAGCCGTCATTCCGGGGCGCGGGCGAAGCCCGCGTCCCAATAAGGCTTTGTCCCAATAAGGCTTATGTCGTCACCCGCGACAGCGGCGGGTCCGGCATGCACCGCCGCTTGGAGCGGTCGCTGCGACGTTTGTGGCTAGCGGGTGGCTTGCATTCGACGCGCAGCCGGGTGGAATCCCTGGAGTTGAGGAAACCCGACTGTTTCGCCGGCGTTGTTGCTCCGTCGGTTCCACAGGAGTCCACCAGATGAGCACGATGAAAACCCTTGGCCTCGCAATCGGTATCGCGATTGCCGCCGCCTCGTTGGCGTTCGCCCAAGAGGGCAACCCTCAATCCAATGCGGCTGCAAGCGGCGGCAGTGGCACGCATCAAACCAGTCAAAAGACCGGCAGCGCGGCCAACTCGCAGAAGGTTGCGCACAATCAGAACGGCTACCGCGGCAGAGGCCACTTGCGGCATTACATGGGCAGAGCGGTTTACAGCTACTACAGCGACGGCAAGCGCTGCCACATCGTCCATCATCTGCACGGACCTCGCGTGAGAATCTGCGACTGACGACGAGCGGGCGGCAATTCACTCGCCGTCGCGATCGTGATCACGCGACCGCCGTTTGGATACGATGGCGCGACAAGACGCCATGCATCGGTTCATGCACACGCGGTGCGGGCCGGGCTCCGTCATTCGGCAGTGATAGGTGTTGCACCATTCCGCACAGGAATAGGCCGAAGCTGGAACTATTCCGGCCGCCAGACTGGCGGCGACCGTTATCATCAATACGCGCATCATTTTGGCGATCCTTCGTTCCCGAGAGCGTGGCGCGGACGCATAAAAGAAAACTGCTCAGCCGCGGCGAGTTCCCTTGAAACGCCGCAGGCGTTGCCCGGCGATTGCCGAAACCGGTCGGCGCTGTTGTAATCGGCTTGACGGGAAGGGGGGAGTTCGGACGGTCGCGCGATGGCGGCGGACCCGCTTCTGATCGATCTCGCGCTGCAAGGCGGCGGCTCCCACGGCGCGTTCACCTGGGGCGTGCTCGACCGGCTGCTCGAAGAGGACTGGCTCTCCATCGCGGCGATCTCCGGCACTTCGGCGGGCGCCATGAACGCCGCAGTGCTGGCGGACGGCTGGGTCGAGGCCGGCGCGCCGGGCGCGCGCCGCGCCCTGGCGAATTTTTGGCAGCTCGTGTCGCGCGCCGCAGCGTTCAGCCCGCTGCAGCGCTCGCCGCTCGATCGTCTCATGGGCCGGTGGACGCTCGATACATCGCCTGCTTATGTCTTTATGGACCTGATGTCGCGGCTGCTGTCGCCTTACGCGCTCAATCCGCTCGATTTCAATCCGTTGCGCCGCATCCTGTCGCAAAGCGTCGATTGCGCACGGCTGGCGCACGCGCCGATCAAATTATTCATCACGGCCACCAGCGTGCGGACCGGCCGCGGCCGCATCTTCCGCAATGCCGAGATCACCGCCGACGTTCTGCTCGCTTCGGCGTGTCTGCCGACCATGTTTCGAGCCGTCGCAATCGACGGCGAGGAGTACTGGGACGGCGGCTATGCCGGCAATCCCACGATCACGCCGCTGGTTCGCGAAAGCGACGCGCACGACACGATCCTGGTGCAGATCAATCCGCGCGAGCGGGCGGACCTGCCGCGCTCGGCCGCCGACATCCTCAATCGGCTCAACGAAATTTCCTTCAACGCGCCGCTGATGAAGGAACTGCGCATGATCGCCTTGTTGCGCCAGGTGGCCGATCCCGGAACCGGCGAAGGCGCCCGCTGGGCGCAGATGCGCACGCACCGCATCACGACCGACGCGCTGGCCAAATTCGGCGCCTCGTCGAAGCTCAATGGCGAATGGGAATTCCTGGCGATGCTGCGCGACGAAGGCCGCCATGCCGCGGACGAATTCCTCAAAGCCCATGCCGGCGATCTCGGCCGGCGCTCCACCGCCGACATCGACGTGCTGTTGGCGGAGTGCTGAGCGATGGGGCTCCTCGGCATCCTGGTTGGGCTGGCGATTTTGGTGTGGTTTGCGTTTCGCGGTTGGAGCGTTTTGCTGCTCGCTCCCGCCGCGGCGCTGGTCGCCGCCGCTTTTGGCAGGGAGCCGCTGCTCGCCAGCTGGACGCAAACCTTCATGGCAAGCGCCGCACGCTTTCTGGCGCAGTTCTTCCCGTTGTTTCTGCTTGGCGCCGTGTTCGGCAAGCTGATGGACGACAGCGGTTCGGTCTCGACCGTCGCCAGCTTCATGACCAGGACGTTCGGCGAGCGCCACATCATGCTTGCGGTCGTACTCGCGGGCGCGGTCGTCACCTACGGCGGCGTCAGCCTGTTTGTCGCCTTCTTCGTGCTGGTTCCGATGGCGCAGACATTGTTCCGCGCGGCGGCAATTCCGCGCCGCTTGCTGCCCGCAGCGCTCGTGCTCGGCACCTCGACCTTCACCATGTCGGCGCTGCCGGGCACGCCGTCGATCCAGAACGCGATCCCGATGCCGTTCTTCGGCACGACGCCGTTTGCCGCGCCGGGACTCGGCATCATCGCCGCGATCATCATGCTGGCCTTCGGTCTGTGGTGGCTCAACCGCGCGCAGCGCGCCGCCCGCCGGGCTGGAGAAGGGTACGGCGCGGACACCCGAGGCAGCGTCGACGCCGCGGTCGATGACGAACTCATCCGCGAGCGCGCGACCACGGCGCGCGAATTCGATCCGCCGGAAATCCGCCACGGCCGTCATGGCGCGGCCGGTCCTGCGGTGCTGATTGCCGCGTTGCCGCTGGTCGTGGTCATCGCGGTCAATCTCGCGATGTCGCTTGTAGTCCTGCCGCGCATCGATTCCTCATACCTTGCCGAAGAACGCTGGGGCGGGACCTCGATCAGCGCCGTGGCCGGGGTGTGGTCCGTGGTGGTGGCGCTGGCGGCGGCGATCGCGACGGTCGTGCCGCTCAACCGGGCGCGGCTGCCGGAATTGCGCCACAGCATGGATGCGGGCGCCAATGCGTCAGTGCTGCCTGCGGTCAGCGTCGCCAGCCTGGTCGGGTTCGGCGCGGTCATCGCTGCGCTGCCGGCTTTTGCGACGGTGCGGGATTGGGTGCTGGCGATCGAGGGCGGCCCGTTGGTGTCGCTCGCCGTGGCCACCAATATACTGGCGGCGCTGACCGGCTCGGCCTCCGGTGGATTGACCATAGCGCTCGACGCGCTCGGCCATAATTACATGGCCATCGCGGCGCAGGCCGGCATCAATCCGGCGTTGCTGCACCGCGTCGCCGTGATCGGCGCC
>JASHPU010000284.1 GCA_030037885.1 Xanthobacteraceae bacterium
TCGGCCGCCGCCTGCACAACGCCCAATTCTTCGCGCTGACCTCGCCGCTGATCACCACGTCGTCAGGCGCCAAGATGGGCAAGACCGCGGCCGGTGCGGTGTGGCTCAACGCCGACCAGGTGAGCCCGTATGACTATTGGCAGTACTGGCGCAATACCGAAGACGCCGACGTGACGCGCTTTCTCAAGCTCTTCACCACGCTGCCGCTCGACGAAATCAATCGCCTCGCCTCACTTAAGGATGCCGAGGTCAACGAGGCCAAAAAAATCCTCGCCACCGAGGCGACCGCGCTGGTGCATGGCCGCACCGCGGCCGAACAGGCCGCTGCAACCGCGCGAGCGACTTTTGAGGAAGGAAAGCTGGTAGAATCTCTGCCAACACAAGAAGTAGCTCGGACCAACCTCGACAATGGATTGAGCGTCTTGGACGCCTATGTGTTGCTCCATCTCGTAATGTCGAAGGGTGATGCCCGTCGTCAAATCAGAAATGGCGGCCTACGGGTCAATGACGAAGTCGTCGCGGATGAAAACAGGATACTGACTCCGGGGGATTTAACGCCCGCGGGCGTGATCAAGCTCTCGCTCGGCCGCAAACGCCACGTCCTGCTCAAGCCGGTGTAAAAAATCGCCTCAGTGCGGGTTGTCGACGAGGTCCTCGCCCGCCGCCGGATATTCGAAGAAAATCTTGCGCAGCACGCCGGGCGCCAACAGCGACAGGATGTTGACGTTGAGCACCGGCCGCCCCGGCCGCCCGACCACCTGATAGGTGAAGCCGAACATCCCCTCCTTCTGGCCGCCCAGGATCGGGCCGACCACCGGGATCCAGCCGAAGAAATTGTTGGCGCCGTAAAGCGGCACCAACGTGCCGCGCAGGTCGACGGTATCGCGCGCGTAATCGACCAGGCCGTCGATCGTGCCGCCGAGCACCGGCCCGCGCACCACGCCGTCGCGCAACGCGACGCGGCCCGGCGCGCGGGTAAAATCGACCCGCATGCTGGAGAATTGCAGGTCGCTGCGGGCGGCCGGCGCGGCGCTTTGTCCGCCGTTCGTTGCCGCGCGCTGCAGCTCGGCTTCGTCGTGCACGGTGAAATCGCGCACCGTCAACGTGCCCTGCTGGCCCGAATTGTTGGCCGACGGCGCGTCCATGGTCATGACCAGCTGGCCGCCGCGCATGCGCGGATAGACGTCGGTGGCCCGGAACAGGGCGCCGGCGTCGCTCGAGCGCAGATACACGACCTGGCGGCCGTCAGCCTGACCGTGCAGTTCGCCGCTGAGCGTGCCGTCGCGGCCGATCTTGGCGCTCAACCCGAAACTGCGAATCTCGCCGGCGCGGCGCGACATTTTCAGGTCGACGTTGCTCAGCGCCTCGCCGTTGAAGGCAAGCACGGCGCCGAGCTTGAAGTCGAGATCGACGTCAGGAGCCGGCTGACTGCTGGGCGCGGCGCCGCGCGGCCCGCCGGTCAGCAGTTTGATGAAGCCGCGGCCGTCGTAAACCTCGCCGCGCATGGTCACGCGCAGCGCTCCGTCGGGGCCGCGCTCCACTTTCAGCGTCGCCTTGTCGCCGTCGGAAAAACCGTAGGACTGGAAATTGGCCGATTGCAGCGTGCCCGAGCCGTCGAGATCGACCGCGCCTTTGACGCCGCCGCCGGCACCCTCGATCACCAGATCGTCGATATGAATCGAGTCCGCAGCGGTGATGAGCGTCAGCGTGGCGCGCGACGGCTTGCCGGCCGGCTTGATCCAGCCGGGCAAAAAGCCGTCGATCTGCGCCGATGTCAGATCGGCGGCGATGGCGAAGCGCCCTTCCTTGCCGGAGCCGCCGTCGATATGGCCGGTGACCCGGAGCGGTATGGCGCCGCCGATGGTGTCGCCCTGATCGAGGCCCAGACTGCTGCGCGCAGCGGCGTCCAGCATGCCCGCAAGCTTGATATCGACGTCGCCGGTATTGCGGGCCTGGTGATATTCGAGATTGACCGGCGTGCCGGCGATCTTGACGTCGCCTTTGAACTGGAAACCCTGCGGGTTGGCGACGATGTGCAGCACGGCGGCATCGAGCCGCTGCCCCATGATCATGTGCTCGGCGGAAAAGTTGGTGGCGTCGACCGTGATGGCGTAATTGGTCGAGCCCGGCGGCAGATCGGGCTTGAGCGGCATCGCCAGCGACACTTGCGCGGTCAGCGTGCCGTGCGTTGTTGCCGGATCGAACGGCGCGCCGGCGACCTCGCGCAGCCGGTCCATGGCCAACAATTCGGCCGCGGCCGGCACCGGGCCGTCAAGCTTGAAGCGCACGCGCGCCGGCGGCTCGTGCGGCGCGGTGTCAGGCACCTCGAACAAACCGGTGGACAGGACGAGTTTGCGGCCGGACGGCAGGTCGGCAGTGGCCTTGCCGACTGCAATCTGGGCATCGCGGCCGACGATGTGCACGGTGAGATCGGCGTCATTGAGCGCCGGCAGCCCCGCCACCGGATGAATGACGCAGTTCGTCGCCACCGCTTCGATCGATAGACCGTTATCCGGAACCGGCGGACCGCTGGCCTTGAGGGTTTCGAACGGCGCATTCACCGCGATCGTGATGTGGTCGACGATGCCGCTTTCCAGATGCTCGTTGAACCAGTCGCGCACCTTGGGTGCGACAAAAACCGGCCACAGCCGTTTGAGTGCGGCGACCGACATGCGTTTGCCGGCGAAGCCGGCATTGAGGTGCAAGTCGCCGTTGGCATATTCGGCGCTGCCCGACATCGCCACGCTTACGTCCATATTGCCGATGTCGCCGTCGCTGACGACAAGGCGTTGCTTGGTCGGATCGTAGGTGCCGCTGATCGCGACCCGATTGAGGATGAGCGGATTGGCGGCTTCGCCCGGGCTCGCCAGCATGGCGGTGCCGCCGCCGACCTTGAACGACCACACGCCGCCCGGCTGTGCCGGCGCCTCGACTTGGCCGAGAAGGGTGATCCGGTCGCCGCCGGCGATTATTTGGAACGGGACGGAAAGCGTGCGCGCGGCGGCATCCCACGCGAACTTGAATTCGGCATGGTCGAGGTCAATGCGGCCGTCGTCGTGACTGCCGTCGCCGATGAAACCGGCGTCGGCAACGAGGCGCCCGGTGATGTCGCGCGGCACGCCGTCCGATCCGATCTCGCCACGCAAGCTTGCCGATAGCGGCACCGAAGTCTGCAGGCTGCCGTCGCCGAGATGCAGCGCCCTGAGGAGACCGTTGACGGGAACGTGGCGGGCTTCGATCTGAATGCTGCGGGCGCCGTTATGGATGGGGTGAACGGCGGCGACCAGCGCCCAAGGACGCTTCTGGCTTTCCGAGCCGAGGCTGATGACGACGCCGCCGCCGCGCGGCCGCTCCAGGCTGAGCTTGATGTTGGCGAGCGACCAGTCCTTGCCGCTGCGCTCATCGTCGACCGTGAGCGTGCCCTCTTTGAGGCCAAGCTCGCGGAGGTCGTGGCCGTCGAGCCCGGTTTCGCCGATGCCGTCGATCCACGACAACACAGCCGCCAGAACCTCGCTGCTGCGGCGCGGCGAGAACCAGGCCGTCGGCGGTACGGTGCGCGGCGCGGCGGCAGCACGAAATGGCTGTTTCGGCTCGCCGCCGCTATTCGCGCCGGGAGCGGCGGCCGGTACAGTTGCGGTGGCGATCGGGTGCTTATCGGCACCGGTGAACACGGTCACTTCGCCGTTGTGCTCGATGCGAATATGCAGCTGCGCTCCGACCAGGTTCAAGCTTTCGGCGCGCATATGGCCGCTGAGCAGGCTCAAAGCGGAAACGCGGACTTCGGCCTTTGGCGCGCGCGCCACCACCGCGCCGTCGGGATCGCGCACGACGATGTCGCGAATGCGCACGGCGGCGCCGCCATTCTCGGTGCGTTCGATCTGGGTGCCGCCGACTTCGACCCGCTCGCGGCTGCCGAAATTGTCCTCGATGGCGGAAACAAGCCACGGCGTGAACACGTCGAGCTGGATCGGACCGCTGGCAAGCCGCCACCACAATCCAAGGAACGCCGCGAGCAGCACGGCGGCGAACACGCCGCTGCCGATACCGATGCGGCGAATGAGCCGGCGATGGCGGGCCAAGAGCCGCAGATAAGCCGCAAGATAACGGCCGTCACCCCAGCGCCCGCTGCGACGCGCGGCTCGAACGTTCCCACGCCGACGCGGATACGCTACCGGCTCCCGTTGCGGGAGCGCTGCGCTCTGGCGATTATCCGTGGCCATGCCCCCTCGGGCGTCCCCTCGTCCGTGGCGCTTGTTAGAACGCGCAGCCCCCGTACTCGACCACCCCCGCCGGCGCGAATATACTGGACGCGCAGGATGCCTCCGCGAAAGCGTCGAAAGGAAGGCATATGACAGAACATAAGGCGAAGGTCGCAACCGCCGGCCTTGCGCCCGGTGCCAAGGCGCCCGATTTCACCTTGCCGCGCGATGGCGGCGGCACGGTTTCGCTCGCTGACTTCGCCGGCAAAAAGCTCGTACTCTATTTCTACCCGCGCGCCGACACGTCGGGCTGCACCCGTGAGGCGATCGAGTTCTCGCGGCAGAAGGCCGCTTTCGCACGGGCGGGCGCGGACATTCTCGGAGTTTCGGCCGATCCGGTGGCGGCACAGGATGCGTTCAAGGCCAAGCACAAGCTGGCCGTCGCGCTCGCGTCCGACGAGACGCACCACATGCTCGAGGCCTACGGCGTGTGGCAGGAAAAATCGATGTATGGCAGGAAGTTCTTCGGCATCGTGCGCACGACGTTCCTGATCGGGGCCGACCGCCGCATCCTGCGGGTCTGGCCAAAGGTGTCCGTCGACGGCCACGCCGAAGACGTGCTCACCGCAGCCAAGGCTTTGTAACCGAACGCTTAGAGCATGTTCCGCTGTAATCGAATCGAGTTCCTTCATTCGTCATTGCCGGGCTTGACCCGGCAATCCATGCTGCGTTGAAGCCGCATGGATGCCCGGGTCAACGGGGCCCCCGCGACGCAAGCGTCGCGGGGCACCCGTCCCGGGCATGACGAGAACGTGGTGCTATCTGAGCGAGATATGCTCTAAGTTGCCGAAGCATTTACCCCGACCGCAGAAATCGCCGCGGCAATTTCCCGAATGTTAACCATAAGCTGGTCATATCCGCTGCCCGGGCGGCGGGCCGAAGCCCGCCATCCGTGTCGGAGCGTCAATGTCGCAGTCGATGGCGTTGCAGCCGCAGCAGGGTCGCGTGTCGCATCGCGGTGGCGCACAGGCGCGGCGCTCTGAAGGCAGCCACCAACACCAGGACCCCCGCACCGGCCGCCGCGGCTACACGCTTGCGCATGCCGGAAGGCAGGTGCGGTTCGGACCGGTCGCCTTCTGGATCGCGGTCGGCACCATCGTGATCATGGCCGGCTGGTCGATCGTCACCGCCACCTATTTTGCCTTCCATGACGACGTCCTCAAAGGCTTGATGGCGCGGCAGCGGGCGCAGCAATACGCTTACGAAGACCGCATCGCCGAACTGCGCGAAGAGATCGACCGCACCACCAGCCGCCAAGCGCTCAACCAGGAACAATTCGAGCGGCGACTCGACGAATTGACGCGCCGGCAAGCCGCGCTCGAATCCCGCGCCAGCGCGCTCGGCGGCGCTGCCGAGCCGGCGGTGACCGGCTCGATCGGCGCCAGCCCGGGCAGCGGGGGCGCACGCAAACCGGAGCCGCTCGGCAGCGATCTGTTCAGCCCGCAGCCTCTCGACGGCAAGCAATCGAGCATCGCCGGCAAGCTTTCGCGCATTGCGGCTTCGCTCGACCGCGTCGAGCAGGACGAGAACGCGGCCGTCGAAGGCATGCAGGCGCGTTACGAGAACACGACCCGCGAGGTCAAAAGCGTGCTGGCGAGCCTCGGCTTGAAGTACGACGCGGCAGCGCAGGCAGCGGGCGGCCCGTTCGTTCCGGTCCGGCTGCCGCCCGCCAACGCAAGCTTCGCGCGTGCTTTGACAGAGCTTGCTGTCGCCCGGGCGCAAGCTCAGGACATCAGCAGCGCGCTGACCTTCGTGCCGCTGCGCCGCCCGCTGACCGGCGAGCTTGAAGTGAGTTCGCCGTTCGGCGTGCGCATCGATCCATTCGTGCATCAGCCGGCGATGCATACCGGAATGGATTTCCGCGGCAATGTCGGCGACCCGGTCCACGCCACCGCCGCCGGCAAGGTCACCAAGGCCGGCTGGGAAGGCGGCTATGGTCAGCTCGTCGAGATCGATCACGGCGAGGGCTTGTCAAGCCGCTACGGCCATCTTTCGGAAATCGACGTGACCGTGGGCCAGAGGGTGCGCATCGGACAGGTCATCGGCCGGCTCGGCTCGACCGGCCGTTCGACCGGCCCGCATCTGCACTATGAGACCCGGATCAACGGCGAAGCGGTCAATCCGGCAAAATTCCTGGCTGCCGGCGCCAGGCTGTTCGGCGGTTCGCCGATCATCCAGGCCGCACACCGTGAAGTTGAGGATTGAGGGGCGAGGGTCGCCTCACGCACCGGCGCCCACCAGCGCCCACGGATGAGCCGCTATTCGACGTCCTCGACGTCCTCGGCCTCGCCGCCGAATGCCTTTTGCGCCAGCGCCGCCTCGACGAATTGATCGATGTCGCCGTCCAGCACGGCGCCGGTATTGGAGGTCGACACGCCGGTGCGCAAATCCTTCACCATCTGGTACGGCTGCAAGACGTAGGAGCGGATCTGGTGGCCCCAGCCGATGTCGGTCTTGGCGGCCTGTTCGGCGGCGGCTTTTTCCTCGCGCTTTTTCAGCTCGAGCTCGTAGAGCTTGGCGCGCAGCATCGCCCAGGCCTGGGCGCGGTTGCGGTGCTGGGAGCGGTCGTTCTGGCACACCACGACGATATTGGTCGGAATGTGGGTCAGGCGGATCGCCGACTCGGTCTTGTTGACGTGCTGGCCGCCGGCGCCGCCGGCCCGCATGGTATCAACGCGCACGTCGGCTTCCTTGACGTCGATGTTGATGCGGTCGTCGACCACCGGATAGACCCTGGCGTTGGCAAACGAGGTGTGGCGGCGGGCATTGGCGTCGAACGGCGAAATGCGCACCAGGCGGTGCACGCCGTTCTCGGTCTTGAGCCAGCCATAGGCGTTGTGGCCCTTGACCTCGATGGTCGCCGACTTGATGCCGGCTTCTTCACCCGCGGTCTCTTCGATGTACTCGACTTTGTAGCGGTGCTGCTCGGCCCAGCGCACATACATGCGCAACAGCATGGCGGCCCAGTCCTGGCTTTCGGTGCCGCCGGCGCCGGCATGGACTTCGAGGTAGCAATCGTTGGCGTCGGCCTCGCCGGAGAGCAGCGCTTCGAGCTCGCGCCGCGCCACCTCGGACTTAAGTTGGCGCAGGCTGGCCTCGGCTTCGGCCACCACCTTCTGGTCGTTCTCGGCCTCGCCGAGCTCGAGCAAGGTCAGTTGATCGTCGAGTTCCCGATCGATGCGGCCGAGCGCGCCGAGCTGCTCGTCGAGCGCGGTGCGCTCCTGCATGACGCGGCTGGCGCGCTGCGGATCGTTCCACAGGTTGGGCTCTTCGGCCTGCCGATTCAGCTCGGCAAGCCGCGCGCGCGCCTTGTCGACATCAAAGATGCCTCCTCAGCAGTCCGGCCGACTGCTTGATTTCGCCGACGATGGATTGAATTTCGGAGCGCATATCAGGGATCAGGTGTCAGGAATCAGGTGTCAGGTGTCAGGAATCAGGACCTGATTGCAGGATATTGTATTTCGGCCGGCATGGTTCAACTGCCTGATCGCTGATGCCTGATGCCTGATCCCTGCAATCAGTACAGCCCGCCGGTGCCGCTTGAGCGTATGGCGCGGTCGGCTTCGGGGGAGACCGGCACGGCGCCGCCTTCGGGCAGCGGCTTGCCGTTGGACGTATCGGTGCCGATCACCGAATAGCTGTCGGGCGGCGCGGTGCCGGGCTTGAACGCTTCGAGAATGACGCGCGGATCGCCGGGGGGCGCGCGCATGCCGGTCTTGGCGTCGACGCGCACGAGCTTGATGCCGCGCGGCATCGGGAACGGAATCGGCGGCTTGTCGGCGAGCGCCACTTTGAGAAAGTCCCGCACGATCGGCGCGGCGAGATGGCCGCCGGTGGCGTTGTTGGCGATGTGGCGCGGCTTGTCGTAGCCCATATAGACGCCGCAGACGATGTCCGGCGAAAAGCCGATGAACCACACGTCCTTTTCGTCATTGGTGGTGCCGGTTTTGCCGGCGATCGGTTTGCCGACGTCGCGCACGACCGTTGCGGTGCCGCGCTGCACCACGCCTTCCATCATCGAGGTGATCTGATAGGCGGTCATCGGGTCGAGCACCTTTTCGCGGTGATCGATCAGCGTCGGCTCGTCCTGGTTATGCCAGCTCGTGGCGTCGCAGCCTTCGCACACCCGCTCGTCGTGCTTGTAGATGGTGTGGCCGTAGCGGTCCTGGATGCGGTCGATCAAGGTCGGGATGACACGGCGGCCGCCATTGTCGATCATGGCGTAGGCGGTGACCATGCGCATCAGCGTCGTCTCGCCGGCGCCGAGCGCGTACGACAGATACGGTGGCAGCGTGTCGTAGACGCCGAACCTCTCGGCGTATTTGGCGATCAGCGGCATGCCGATGTCCTGGGCGAGCCGCACCGTCATGACGTTGCGCGATTCTTCAAGTCCGAAGCGCAAGGTCGAGGGGCCGTAGAACTGGCCGCCGTAGTTTTCCGGTTTCCAGATGCCGCCGCCCGCGCCCATGTCGATCTCGATCGGCGCGTCCATGACGATGGTGGACGGCGTATAGCCGTTGTCGATCGCGGCGGCGTAGACGATCGGCTTGAACGACGAGCCGGGCTGGCGGAGCGCCTGGGTGGCGCGGTTGAACTGGCTTTGGTCGAACGAGAAGCCGCCGACCATGGCGAGCACGCGGCCGGTATGCGGGTCTTCCACCACCATGGCGCCGGAAATTTCCGGCACCTGGCGCAGCCGATACTGCCCGGGTTTATCGGGCAGCGGCTCAACATAGATCACATCGCCCGGCGACAAAACCTGGCTGACGTGCACAATCGGCCGCGCCGGGCCTGAGGCCGGCTTCGCCCATTTCACGCCTTCGAGCGGCACGATGCCGACCTCGCGGTCCTTGACGACGTTGCCGCCGGGATCGCGCGACGGCTGCAGGCCGATGCGGGCCGATTGCTCGTTGACCTCCAACACCACCGCCATGTGCCATGGGTCGACGTCGGCGAACGACTTCACGTCGGCGAGCTTGACGCCCCAGTCGCCGCTGATGTCGATCTTGCTGATCGGACCGCGATAGCCTTTGCTCTCGTCGAAATTGACGAGGCCGTTGACCATGGTCTTGCGCGCCAGCGCCTGCAATTTGGGATCAAGCGTGGTGCGCACCGACAGCCCGCCCTCGTAGAGCTTCTTCTCGCCGTAGTGCTCGACCAGATAGCGCCGCACCTCCTCGGCAAAGTATTCGGCGGCGAAGACGTGCGTATCCGGCGGCCGGGCGGTGACGACGAGCGGCGCTTTCTTGGCCTTCTCGCCCTCGGCGGCCGGGACGAAGCCGTCCTCGACCATGCGGTCGATCACGTAATTGCGCCGCGCCACCGCTTCATCGTGGCGGCGGAACGGATTGTAGTTGTTCGGCCCCTTCGGCAGCGCGGCGAGATAGGCGGCTTCCTGCAGCGTCAGTTCGTGCACCGATTTGTCGAAATAGAGCAGCGACGCGGCGGCCACGCCGTAGGCGCCGAAGCCGAGATAAATCTCGTTGAGATACAGTTCGAGGATCTTGTCCTTCGAGTAGGCGCGCTCGATCTTGAGCGCCAGCAGCATTTCCTTGATCTTGCGGTCGAACGTGACCTGGTTGCCCAATATGAAATTCTTGGCGACCTGCTGGGTGATCGTGGAGGCGCCCTGCGGGTGACGGTTGCTGCCGTAGTTTTCCACGTACAGCGTCGCCGCGCGCATGATGCCGTAAACGTCGATGCCGGGATGTTCGTAGAAATTCTTATCCTCGGCGGCGATGAAGGCTTCCTTGACCAGCTTCGGCACCGCCTGGATCGGCAGATAGAGCCGGCGCTCCTTGGCATATTCGGCAAGCAGCGAGCCGTCGGCGGCATGCACGCGCGTCATCACCGGCGGCTCGTAGTCCTTAAGCTGCGAGTAGTCGGGCAGGCCCTGCGAGTAATGCCACAACAGCGCGGCAACGCCGCCGACGCCGACCAGGAACAGCGTCGTGCCCGCCGCGAACAGGAGGCCGAGGAAACGCAACAACAGTTTCATGCCAAGCGTCCCGCCCGCGCTCGACCGGCGCCCATATCCGGTCGATTTACCCGCCGCTGCACGACCGAATCCCAGTCTGGCGCAATGTGTCGAGCTCCGCCAGACCGCTCCGGGTCCGGCGCCCGTGCTGGCGCGGTTTTTTGTTCAAACTGAGGCCGATAGCGCACGCCAGCGCCTCAGTTCGTGCTGCGCGGCGCGCTGGCCACATGCGTCGACAAGTACGCGTCGATGGCCTTGGCGATCGAATCGGCGGTGCGGTCGCGCCACGAATCGGACATCAGCGATCGCAGATCGTTGCGGTTCGATACGTAACCCAGTTCGACGAGCACCGAAGGCACGTCCGGCGCGCGGAGCACGCGGAAACCTGCCGATTTGAGCGGTTCCTTATGCAGCCGCGCCACGCCTTTGAGGTCGGCAACCAGCTTGTGCGCAAACTGCATGGAAAAGGCCTTGGTCTCGCGCTGGGCAAGGTCGATCAGAATGCCGGCGACGTCGTCAGGCTCGTCCTTGAGATCGACGCCGGCAACGACGTCGGCCCGATTCTCCTTCTCGGCGACCTGCGCGGCTTCGGCATCGGATGCCTTGTTCGAGAGCGTATAAACCGTGGCGCCCTGCGCATCGCCCTCGCTGTGGGGCAAGGAATCGGCATGGATCGAGACGAACAGCGCGGCATTGGCTTTGCGCGCGACCGCGACGCGCTCGGCCAGCGGAACGTAGGTGTCGTCGCTGCGCGTCATCAGCACGCGGTATTTGCCGGCACTCTCGATACGCGCGCGCAGGCGCTTGGCGACGTCGAGCACGATGTCTTTTTCCAATTCGCCGGTCGGCGCCCGGGTGCCGGTATCGATGCCGCCATGGCCGGGATCGAGCACCACGAGCGGCCGCGGATCGCTATTGTTCACTTCAGTCCCTTGCGGCTGCGGCGCGGCCGGCATCCGCTGCGTCAACGGCTTCTCGTCGAGCACAATTTGCCGCAAAAAACTCGCCCGGTCGGTGGCGACGAGATCGAGCACCAGGCGCGCCGGATCGCCGGCCGCGGCGTCCATCACAAAAGCCTTTTGCACGCGCGCGGGTTTGGCCAGATCGAGCACGATGCGCGAGCCGCCTTCCATCATCAGGCCGAAGCGGAACGCCTTGATCAAGCCGTGGCCGCTCTCGCCGGCCTTCGGCGGCAGCCGAAACACCACTTCGGGAATATCGACCACGACCCGGTAGGGGTTGGCCAGCGTAAAAGCGTGCAGATCGACCTTGCGGCTCAAATCCATGACGAGCCGGGTCTCGACGAGATCGCCGGCAAGGCGGACGTCGGTCGCGACGGGGTACGAGCCGGATTGGCCAAGCGATTGGCCAAGCGCGCTGTCGAGCGCCGGAATGGCGGCCGCCGCGAACAGGATGGCGAGAAGAATCGCGCTCGCCGCCCGCACCGCCATCCGTTCCAACCCCTTCATCTCCCCTCCGACCATTAGGGAAGCGTGGTTAACCGAAACTGAAGACTCCGCGGAACGTGCGGCGCGGCAAGCGAAATCCACGAGTTCCGGCAGGCTCCCCACAGGCGGCCTTGCCAATTCACCGCCGAGGGCCTTATGAAGGGCGGGCTGACGGTGAAAGGTTCCGGTTGCGTCGCGTCAGGGCACCCGGCACGTCCGCCGCGACGGTCTCCCCAACGATGATGACGGGAGCGAGGCGGACGGCGCTTTCGACCTCCCCCGGCGCCGGTCCGCGGCAGCACGGCGGGACAAGCAAGCGACGCCGATACCCTTAAGGAAGAGGACAACCGGGGCCTCCTCGTGCGTGACGCCGGCGTCGGCAGTTCAGTGCTGCCGCACCG
>JASHPU010000285.1 GCA_030037885.1 Xanthobacteraceae bacterium
GTCAAAGCCATGCAGCTCAAATTCGGCCTGCCGGCGGATTCCTATCCGACCGAGGATTTGCTCGCGCGCTTACGCGCGGGACGGTAGGATTCCACATGCACGCTTCTGTCCGCTCGTCCCCGCGAAAGCGGGGACCCAGTGCTGGAATGAGCGGAACAGAGACGCGACAAGCCAACGGAGCAAACATGCCCAGACAAGTCCGCCGCGTGGTGCTCGGCCACGACGCCGCCGGTGTAGCCGTCATTCCGGGGCGCGCCGCAGGCGCGAACCCGGAATCCATAACCACCGTGCTTTAGACCAGGTCGCGACCGGCGAAAAGACTTCAGCGATCGGGATTATGGATTCCGGGTTCCTCGCTTCGCTCGGCCCCGGAATGACGGGTCACATCACGTCCCCCATCACCACTTCGCCCTCGGCCGGCGGGTGTTCGTAGAATTCCGGGCTCATGCGGTTGACCAAGCCTTCGCCCTCGAGCGTCTCGGCAAATTCCTTGCGGATGAACGGATCCTCCTGGTGGTAGGGGATGGCGCTGCCGCCCTTCGACAGATCGATGGCGCCGTAATCCATCAGCATCTCGCCGGGCACGCCGGGTTTGCGCGCGCGTTGATTGTTGGGACCGTGCCAAGCCGAGATGCGCAAACCTTCTTTGCCGATGCCGAAATGCTGGTGATACCAGTCGCCGCTCATCGGCGCCGCTGAAACAAGGCCGACCGGCTCGTAATCCTGCCGCTTGATGAATTCCGCCTTGCCGTTCTGCCACGGCGTGATGCCGAGCGCTTCCGGCCACGTGTAGGTGTAGCCCTTGCCCTTGACGCAGACGAGCACCGCGGCGGAAGCGTGCTTGTGCGCCTTCGAATAACGGCCCGTCTCGTGCTGGCCGATCCACAGATAGAAGCGGTTCTTCGCCATCGCCGGCTCGACGCGGCGGTAGCCGGGCGAGCGGCGGTTATCGAGCGGCAGGTCGCAATTGACGATGTCGGGAATGAGATTGGTGCGCCGCATGGCCAGCCCGCGGATCGGATCGGGCTCGAGATCGTCCTTCGGCTTGAAAAAATCCTCGGCGCCGGAGAAGCGCTCGGAAAAGGTGAACGGGCAATCGAAGATGAAATCGAGATTGTCGAGGACGTTCATCACGTTCGGCGCCGTGGTGCCGCACAACAGCAGCGCCGGCGCTGAGCCGGCATTGATGATGCGGTGATAGGCGTTCAGCGGAATAGCGAACAGCGAGCCCTTCTGCCATTCGAAGGCGTGGCGCTTGTCCTGGCCCTCCTGCCAGACTTCGGTGGTGCCGCGGCCCTCGACCACCAGCACGACTTTTTCATAGAGGTGGCGCTCGACGTTGAGCGCGCCGGCACCGGGCACTTCGACCACGTACATGCCCCACAGGCCTTCGGTGCCGTAGAGCTGGATGAAGGAGCCGCGGCCGCCGAGCCGCTTCCAGGGCACGAGCGGCAGGTCCTGCACCTTGCGCACGCCGATGCCCCGATAGCAGGGCACGCCTTCGGTCGCCATGAAGCGGTCGTAAGGCAAAGGCTGGCGCTTGAACTGGCCGTAACCGGCGTTCTCGCCGGCTTTCGGCTCGTGCCAATGGATTTGATCGGGCGTGTCGTGCATCAGAATTCTCCGAGTTCCTCGCCCCAGCAGCCTTCCTGCTTTGCGCAATATTGCTATAATGCGGCACGTTCGGCAGCAATCGGGGACTGTCAGGGGGTTTAGTCCAAAGTGACGGTCGTGACGCGCGTACCCGCTTCGGGCGGCCAGCCACGTCTGTTTCATTTCGTAATGGTCAAGCCAACCCATTACGATGACGACGGCTATCCCATCCAATGGCTGCGGTCGGCGATCCCTTCCAATACGCTCGCCTGCCTCAACGGCCTCGCCGAGGATGTGCAGCGGCGGCAGCTGCTCGGCCCGGGCGTCGAAATCCGCCTGCACAGCTACGACGAAACCAACCGGCGGGTGCGGCCGAGCCGCATCATCCGCATGATCCGCAAGGCCGGCGGACGGGCGCTGATCGGACTGGTCGGCGTGCAATCGAACCAATTTCCACGCGCGCTTGATCTCGCGCGGCCGTTCCTCGCCGCCGGCCTTCCGGTCTGCATCGGCGGCTTTCACGTGTCCGGCTGCATCGCCATGCTGCCGCAATTGCCGGCCGACATCCGCCAAGCGCAGATGATGGGCATCGCCTTGTTCGCCGGCGAGGCGGAAGACGGCCGTCTCGACGAGGTCCTGCGCGACGCTTGGCAAGGCAAGCTCAAGCCGATCTACAACCACATGGCCGATCTGCCGTCGCTCGAAGGCGAGCCGGCCCCGTTCCTGCCGTGGCAGCACGTGCGCCGCACCTTCGGCATGCTCTCGAGCATCGATCTCGGCCGCGGCTGTCCGTACCAGTGCTCGTTCTGCACCATCATCAACGTGCAAGGACGCAAGAGCCGGTTCCGCTCGCCCGACGATCTCGAGAGGATCGTGCGCCAGAATTACGCCGAGGGCATCAAACGGTTTTTCATCACCGACGACAATTTTGCCCGCAATCGGCTGTGGGAGCCGCTGCTCGATCGCCTGATCGCGTTGCGCGTCGGCGAGGGACTCAATATCGGCTTCACCATCCAGGTCGACACGCTGTGTCACCGGATTCCGAATTTCATCGAAAAGGCGACGCGCGCCGGCGTGCGCCGCGTGTTCATCGGGCTTGAGAACATCAATCCGGACAACCTGATGGCGGCGAAGAAGCGCCAGAACAAGATCACCGAATACCGCGCCATGCTGCAGAAATGGCAGGAGCACGGCGCCATCACCTGGGCCGGCTACATCCTCGGCTTTCCGGGCGACACCAAGGAGACGATCCGCCGCGACGTCGAGATCATCAAGCGCGAACTGCCGCTCGACATTCTGGAGTTTTTCTTCCTCACGCCGCTCCCTGGCTCCGAGGATCACAAAGTGGCGTGGCAGAACGGCGTCTGGATGGACGCCGACATGAACAAATACGATTTGAGCCATCGGGTATCGCATCATCCGAAAATGTCGGATCGCGAATGGGAAGAGGCTTATCGGATCGCGTGGGAGACCTATTACACGCCCGAGCACATGCAGACGATTCTGCGCCGCAAGGCGGCGATGCGACGCGGCCCGATGTCGGCGACGCTGTGGTCGCTGCTGTGGTTCTGCCTTGCCGCCAAATATGAAGGCGTGCATCCGCTCGAAGCCGGCGCGATTCGCCTCAAATTCCGGCGCGACCGCCGGTCCGGACTGCCGCTGGAAAGCCCGCTCGTGTTCTATCCGCGCTATCTCGGCGAGAGTTTGGTCAAGGGCTGGCGTTATCTTCGCATGATCCACAGCGGCATCATGATGCTCAAAAAGGCCAAGAACGCGCCGGACCGCTGGACCTATTCGGACCTTGCGATCACGCCGCAGCAGCCGGCAGAGTTCGAGGCGCTCGATCTCTACCACGCCACCTCTGGCGGCGAGGCTGCGCTGGCGCGCAAACGTCGCGACGCGGCGATTATTGCAGGCGCCGCGTCGGCGGTGCGCGCGCTCGACCCGGCTTAAGCTTCGCACGACGGCACTCCTGCCGCTCCGCCATCAGCCGCTTCAACTCGGCGCGCAGGTCCGCAGGCGTTGCCGCCAACTCGTTGACCGCCTGCAAGGCCGCTTGGCCGCCGCGACGGCCGCAGTGCCGATCATCGCGAGGACAAATACCAGCAAACGCGCGCACCGGGACGCCCAAAAATGAATGCGGGACAAAGGTCCCGCCAATCCCATCATCGTTTCAGCTCCGGCTCTTCGTCATTTCGGCATTCGTTGCGCGACGCGTCGCCTCGATCTTAAGTGTAGCGAATCTCGTTGAATTCGGACAATCGCTTGACGCCGCACCGGCGGCGCTGCATGTTGTTGATGGTGGAGGTCGTTCCGTTGATGCGCTGGTTCCGGACCAACGGTCGATTTGGCAGCGGCTTGGCGCTGTTTGCGCTGGCGCTGCAGTTTTTCCTCGCGTTCGGCCATATCCATCCCGACGACATTTACGGCAGCGTCGGACGGCCGCTGTCCGGCGCGGCCGAAATTGCGTTGCCGCCGGCCGGCTCGCCGCAGTCGCTCGCCGCCGACCATGCGGTGAGCGAAGACGGATTCTGCGCGATCTGCGAAACCATGTTCATGCTCGGCACCTCGGCAACGCCCGAGGCGCCGCAAGCACTGGCGCCGGTTCCGATCATTCGTGCGGCCCGGCATTTTAGCCGCGCCGCGGCTTTGTTCGTTGCGCCCCGCCGCGCACCCTTCCAGTCCCGCGCTCCACCCGCTGCCTAGATCCCGCTGTCGATGCCGATCGCGGCACTGCCGCGCCAAAAGGCGCGGCGCCGCAGAGCGCGTGCGAACTTAAATCACAACAGAAAATTCTTCGCTGCTCCGGCACGACCGCCAAACGGGATTTTGCGTGCATCTCCATGCAACGTGACGGGTAGAGTCGATGTGCGGCCAAGCTTATCGCAAACGTATCGCGCGCCGCGCGCTTGTTCTCAGCGGTTCGGCAATGCTGGCGCTGAATTGTTTCAGTGTGGGGGCGCGCGCTCAGGTGCAGCTTCCCGAAGTCGTGGTCTCTGGCGCCAAGCCTAAGCCAAAGCCAAAGCCGCGGCCGCGCCGCGTCGTGGCGCGACCGGCGCCGCCAGCCGCAGCGGCGGCTCCGGCCACGCCGACGCCGGTCAACGCCGCGGCGGTGAAAAACAACTCGTTCGACGCCGCGCGCAGCAATCTGTACACGACCATCGGCACCACCTCCGACACGCTCAGCCACGACCTCATCCAGGCGCTGCCGCAAGGCACCAACGCGACGGTCGAGAAGGTGCTGCTGCAGGCGCCGGGCGTGTCGCAGGATTCCGCGGCCAGCGGCGCGCTGCACGTGCGCAACGACCACGCCAATGTCCAATTCCGCATCAACGGCGTCATGCTGCCGGACGGCGTCACCGGCTTCGGCAGCATTTTGGATCCGAGCCTGATCGGCAACATTTCGCTGATCACCGGCGCTTTGCCGGCCGAGTTTGGGATGCGCACCGTCGGCCTGGTCGACATCACCACGCGCACCGACATTTTCAACAATTCCGGCAGCGTCAGCCTTTATGGCGGCAGCCAAGCGATGATTCAGCCGAGCTTCGAATACGGCGGCACGATTCCCAACCCGTGCTCGTCCGCGCCGGTGCTGACCAAGGCGGGGTCCGGCGCGGCGGCCGACTGCCTGCCCGGCGTGCAATACTTTTTCACCGGCCGCTATCTGCAGACCGATGAAGGCATCGAAAACCCGCTGCCGACCTACCATCCGACCCACGACTTCTCGCAGCAGGAAAAAGGCTTTGGCTACATGTCGATGTTCCTCGATCCGGTCACGCGCCTAACCTTGATCACCGGAACGTCGACTAGCTGGTTCCAGATTCCGAATGTTACCGGCGCTCCGGTCCCGAACCCCAACCTTGCGGTACCGGTCACCAGCGCCTTCGGTATCAGCAATTTCAATTCGGCGAATCTCAACGAGAACCAGTACGAGGACACCCAGTTCGGCGTGTTGGCGCTGCAACGTTCGGTCAACGGCTTCGACGGCCAATTATCCTACTTCACCCGCTACAACACGCTGCACTTCGTGCCGGACCCGGTCGGCGACCTGCTGCTCAACGGCATCGCTTCCGACATCACGCGGCAATCCTTCACCAACGGCGTGCAAGGCGACGCCTCGTACATCGTCAATGACGCGCATACCGTGCGCGCCGGCTTCACCGTCAGCGGCGAACAAAGCTTCGTCGGCAATTCATCGCTCGTCGAGCCCGTTGTCGGCGGCGCGGCCATCGATGCGCCGGAGACCATCACCGACAACGTCAGCAAGCTCGGCTGGCTGGCCGGTGTCTACGCGCAGGACGAGTGGAAAATAACGCGCAACTTCACCATCAATGCCGGGCTGCGTTTCGATCAGATGTGGCAATATGTCGATGCCAATCAATTGAGCCCGCGGCTCGGCTTCACCTGGAAGCCGTTCCAGTTCACCACGTTCCACGCCGGCTACGCGCGCTACTTTACGCCGCCGGTGCTGGTCGAGGCGGCGCCGGCCAATATTGCCTTGTTCAGTGGCACCACCGGAGCGCCGGCCAGCGGCGGCACCAGTCCGGTGCTGCCTGAGCGCTCGCACTATTTCGATGCCGGCGTCGACCAGAAAATCCCGTTCGGCTGCGCCGTCCTCACCTCGCCCGACTGCAGCGTCCTCGATCTCGGCGTCGATGCCTACTACAAGATCGCGCAGGACCTGCTTGACAACGGCAATTTCGGCCAAGCTCTGGTGCTCAGCGCCTTCAACTACGCCAAGGGCATCAGCGAAGGCGTCGAGTTCAGCCTCAAATATCACAGCGGCAATTTCCAGGCTTACGGCAACCTGGCCGTCAGCCAGGAGCAGGCCACCGACGTCGTGTCGAATCAGTACCTGTTCAACAACGTCACACCGCTGGCCGATCTCGGCGGCATGACCGAGCTGCAGTACATCGACAGCCACTGGATCTACACCGATCACAATCAGTTTGTGACCGGCTCGGCCGGCGCGTCCTATCTGTGGTACGGCACGCGCTATTCGGTCGACATGATCTACGGCTCCGGCCTGCGCGCCGGTGACGCCAATATCGATAGCGAGTCGCCGTACGCGCAGTTCAACGTCGGCATGTCGCATGACTTCGCCATGCCCGACGGCAAGCCGCTGACCGTGCGCTTCGACGTCGTCAACGTACTCGACACGATTTACCAGATCAGAAGCGGCACCGGCATCGGGGTATTCGCACCGCAATACGGCCCCCGCCGCGGCTATTTCGTCGGCATTTCCAAAAAGATCTAGGCGCGAGAAAAGCTACAAGGGTCCTATGCGCTACCTCCTACTCGACCGGAGCCGGCATTTTCGCGACCGACATCAACGGCTGC
>JASHPU010000286.1 GCA_030037885.1 Xanthobacteraceae bacterium
CATGAAGCGTTTCGAGAAACGCGTGCCGCTCCTGGTCGCGCTGCACGACCGCGTAGCGGCGCGGCCGCGCATCAAGGCCTATCTCGCCTCGGAGCGCCGCATTCCATTCAGCCAATGGGGAATTTACCGCTATTTCAAGGAGCTGGACGGGTGACTTGTCGTCCTCATCCTGAGGCGCTCGGCGCTGCGCGCCGAGCGCCTCAGGATGAGGGAACAAACAAATACGCGCTACGCCGGCCACGCTGGCGGGTGCGTGCCCAGCGGCACGGCGGGCCGGGCCCAATGCGGCGGGGTTTCCGACAGCGTGGCGGCGTGGCGCACGGCGGTGAGCGTGCCGAAGCCGGACGGCGTTTCCTCCATCAGATTGCGCACGTCGACAAAACGCGGGTCCGGGCATTTGACGCCGTCGATGCGGCCGAGGCCGCGCAGCCAGGTGCCGGTCTGCGCCAGCGAGCAGCGCACGTGCCACGAGCCGCCCTGTTCGGCGCGGCGGATAAGCGCCGCCATCGCCGCAAAGGCGAGCAGATAACCGGTGGCGTGGTCGAGCTCCTGCGTCGGCAGCGGGCGCGGCTCATCTTCACCGAACGCTTCGGCTTCGGCGATGTTGAAGCCGCTCGCGGTCTGCACCAGCGAGTCAAAACCGCGCCGCTTCGCCCAGGGGCCGTCGTGGCCGTAGGCGCACAGCGACACGTAGACGATGCCGGGCCGCAACCTCGCCAAATGCGGCGGGCCGAAGCCGAACGCGGCGATTGCGCCGGGCCGATAGCCCTGTACGAAAACATCAGCTTCGCGGGCCAAAGCTGCGAGCGTTTCGTGTTCGGCCGCCTGCCGCAAATCGAGCGACGTCGATAATTTGCCGCGGCCGGTGTCAACGATAAGCGGCAGCATTCCCGGCAAATGTTGCGCGGTGACAAGCAGCACGTCGGCGCCGTGCGCCGCCAGGGTGCGGCCGCACACCGGTCCGGCAATGATGCGGGTGAGGTCGAGCACTTTTGTGCCGGATAGCGGCCGCGTGGCGGCCGGCAGCGGCTGCCTCGGCGCATCGCCGATGCGCTCGATGGAAAACAGCGGCAGTTGCGCAAGCGCGCGTCCGTGCGGATGCGCGTCCCATTCGGCGAACGAGCGGCAGGCGGTGACGACGAGGCCGGCCGCGGCGGCGGCGTCTTCCAAATCCGCGGCGCGCCAGCCTTCGAGCGTGCGGGCAACCGCGGCGCGGTCGTGGGCGCAGCCGAGGAGATCGAGCAGGCCGCTGCAATGATGCGGCAGGTTGGTGTGCAGCCGCGCCCAGCGGCCGTCGCCGCAACGGTACAGCCCAGCAATGCCGTCGTGATACTCGTCCGGCACCTTGCCGTCGACGCGCAGATAGCGCTCGCTGCGGAATTCGATCCCCGCCGCCCGCATATCGACAGCGACGCGCTGGCGCCGTCCGCCGCGCCGCCGCCATAGTTCGGCGGCCGCCAGCGCCGCCGCACCGATGGTGGCCTGCGCCGCGGTGCCGATCGCAAACGACGACGGCAGCACCGGCTCGGCGCCGGTGAGATCGATGTCGCGCAGCGCGGCCTCGTCGAGGCCGGCGCTGCGCCAGAGGCTGGAGAGTACGTCGATGGTGCGGGGCGGGGACATAAGGACGGGAGCTTACCCCAACGCGGCGGCGCCGGCTTGAGCCACCTGCTCGTCCTCGTGCGATTGCACCCCGGAGACGCCGATGGCGCCGACGCATTCGTTCTGGTGCAAGAGCGGCACCGCGCCCTGGATCAGGAGGCCGGCCGGGAAACTGACGAAGGCCGGCCGCTCCTTGACGCGGTCCTCGAAGAACTTGCTCGGCCGCTTGGTCATCGCCGAGGTGCGCGCCTTGCCGAGCGAGACTTCGGCGGAGACGGCGGCGCAGCCGTCCATGCGCACAAAACCGAGCAGATAGCCGCCGTCGTCGACGATCGAAATCGCCACCGCCCATTTGTGCTCGCTTGCTTTGGCCTCGCAGGCCGTCAGCATCTTCTTTACGTCCGCCAAGGTGAGGCTCGGTTTGGTGCGCATAAAGTCCTCCAATAACGCGGCCGCATCCTGACTGTCGGCAAACGCGGCGGCATGCTATTTTCGCAGAAGCTGCTCTTTACATCACAAACCGCGTTGCAGGGAGGATCGAATGACGGCGATTTCAGTCCGGTCGTACTTGGGTGGCCGTGACCCGCAGTGACATGATTTCGTTCGCGACCGCGAAATAGGCTTCGACGATGCGCGTTGGGCTCTCGTCTAGCGTAGCGAGAAGCGGATCGGCACGGTCAGGCTGAGTTCGTTTCCGGTCATGCTGCGCGGAAACGCCGGCAGCGGTTGGGCGCGCTCGATCATCGCCAAAACCTCGTTGTCGAGATCGGCGTGACCGGAGCTGCGCACGATCTTGCGGGTGAGCACGCGGCCGTCGCGGTCGACGGAGAACGCGAGCAGCGCCACGCCCTGTTCGCCGCGCGCCTGGGCGGCGCCCGGATAGCGCTTGAATTGCTGCAGCCGGCGCATCAACAGCGTCTCCCAGGAACGCGGGACCTGCGGTGCGCCGCCCTTGGCTGGCGCCGCGGTGATCGGCGCCGGCGGCTTTGGCTCCTCGACCTTCTCCGGCGGCTTGACTTCGGGCGGCGCGACGTCGGCGGTGGTGACGTCCGGCTCGGGCGGCGGCGGGGTGATTTTCTGCGGCTCTACCGGCTTCGGCGGCGCCGGCGGCGTCGCCTTCTGCTCGATCATCGCTTCGGGCGCCGGCGCGAGGTTGAGCTTGGCGTCGGCGGTCGAGTCGATCGGGTCGAGCTCGATGCTGATCTCCTCGGTATTGTCCCCGATGGTCTGGTCCGGCGCGCGCCAGAACAGATAGCCCGCCACCAGCGCGGCGTGCACCGCGACGACGAGCGTGCCGGCGACGGCCCAGCGCGCGAAATCGCGCGGCGTCTCGTCGCCGAACCACAAAGGCTCGAGCCAGGTTGCCGGACGCGCCGTCATTGTGCTTCCCGCCGTTCCAGGCCGAGCAGGTTGAATTTCAGATAGCCGGCTTGGCGCACGGTTTCGATCAGCTGATAAAAATCGCCGTACGGCACGGCGCGGTCGACGCTGAGCCGCACGTGCCGGTCCTTGTCGCCGCCGCTCAAATCGTCGAGCCGCGCCGGCAGCGCCGACAGCGTGGTTTCGGCATCGTCGATGGTGAGCGTGCGGTCGGCCTTGAGCGTCACGTCGATCGGCTTTTGCGGGTGCGGCTGCGGCAGCGCGGCGGAGCGCGGCAGGTCGACGGCAATATCGACGGTGGCGAGCGGCGCCGCCACCATGAAGATGATCAGCAGCACCAGCATCACGTCGATGAACGGCGTGACGTTGATGTCGTGCACCTCGCTGAGCTCGTCCTCGCCGTGATCGAGACGAATGGCCATGGCGACGCTCCGGTCCTTTATTCGGCGGCGTGGGCGAGCTGCAGGCGGGCGCGGTCGAGATCGCGGCTGACGAGCCGCATCACCTGCGCCGAGGCGTCGCCGATCAGCGCCCGATAATGCGCAGTTTGCCGCGCCAGCACGTTGTAGATCACCACCGCCGGAATGGCGGCGATCAGACCCATGGCGGTGGCGAGCAACGCCTGCGCAATGCCGGGCGCCACCACCGCGAGGTTCGTGGTGTTGGCGTTGGAGATGCCGATGAAACTGTTCATGATGCCCCACACCGTGCCGAACAGGCCGACGAACGGTGCGGTCGAGCCGATGGTGGCGAGCACGCCGGTGCCGCGCGAGATTTTGCGGCCGGCGGCCATTTCGAGGCGCTCGAGCTGCAAGGCGAGGCGCTCCTTCAAGCCTTCGCCGGCGCCGCGCGCCGACAGCCGCACCTCCTCGCCTGCGGCTGCCAGCGCTTGCGTCACCGGGCCGTCGCCGTGGCGCAGTCCGTCATTGGCTTCGGCGAACGTCGTCACTTTGGCGAGAACGCGCAGGCCTCGGCGCACTTGGCGGCGTGCGCGGCTCAGTTCCAGCGTCTTCGCAAAAAACACCGTCCAGGTGACGAGCGAGGCGAAAGCCAAGCCGATCATCACCGCCTTCACCACCGCATCGGCGTCGAGGAACATGCCAACCAGCGACAGCCGATGCGGCAGCAATTCGCCGCCGATGGCCGGCTGACCAGCCGCCGGCGCCGCCGGCGGATTAGCGGTCGAGCCGGCCGCGGCATCCGGCGCTGCCGCGTTGCCCGCGGGCTGTGGCGCGGCCGCATTGCCGGCCGGTTGAGGGACGGCCGCGTTGCTGGCGGGCTGTTGGGGTGCAGGTGTGGCGGCATCCGGCGCGGGGGCATTGGGTGCAGCAGCTTGTGGCGCGACGACTGCCGGTGCGGGCTGCGCCTGCGATGGTGCGGCGGCGGCCGGCGCAGGTTGAGCTTGCGCCGGCGCTGCGGCGGGCGCCGGCTGTGTCGCCTGCAGCGCCGGCACGGGCGAACCTTGCGCATGGGCGAGCGGAGAACGAGCGACGGCAAACAGCACGGCGGCGGCACAGAGCGCCAGCGCCGGCAAGCGGCAGCGCCGAAGCGCTCGGATGCGGCTCAATTCGGGGCGCTGCCAATCAGTTCGCATTGTCATTGCTTCCTGCTTTTCATTGTCGTTGTCGAGCGGCACTCAAAAATGCCACGCAGCTTTGACGTAGTAGGTGCGCGGGTCGCCGACAAAGCCGCCGGCGCTTTCAGCATACGTGTAATAGGTCGCGTTGCCGATGTTCTTGATACCGACTTGCGCGTCCCAATGGGCTTGGTAATAGCCGAACATGGCGTCGATCACGGTCGAGGGCGGAATCCACGATGTGTCGCCGCTATTGGCGTAGGTCAAGCTGTTATAGGAGAGGCCGCCGCCAACGCGGAAACCGTGAATTCCGTTGATGGCGAAGTCGTAGGTCGTCCAAACATTGAAGATATATCGCGGAACGCCGACCGGCCAATTGCCGACTTGCGAAGGCGTCCCCGGCACCGCGGTCAGCACCGCGTTTTGCGCGATGGCATTGGCCAAGAGCTTCCACTGGGGGGTGATTGCGAATTGCAGGTCGGCATCGATGCCGCGCGAGTTCTGCGCATTGAACGAAATGGTATCCGTCGTCGTGTTTTCGGTAAACACATTGGTACGGTAGATTGCGAAAACGGCTGGCGTGAAGACGAAGCGTCCGTCCGGCGTCGATAATTTGATGCCGGCTTCGTATTCGAGACCCGATTCCGGAGCGAACACGCCGTTCTGCGTCGTTTCCGAGTTGAAGTTGGTCAGGTAACTCTTCGAGATGCCGGCGAACGGCGCCACGCCGGGAAGGATTTTGTACAGCGTGCCGACGTTCCAGCTGGTGGGGGTGTCGGTTTCGGTATCGACCACCCCGGGTTCGAGCGGCGTGCCGTTCATTTCGAACCGGCCGGGCGCCGGATTGGTGGCGGATTGCGCCACATAGGCGAGCGGCGTCAACTGCTCGTACCAATGCTCCTGGCGAATCCCGAGGCGAACCTTCCATTGATCGGTGACGTCGATCTGGTCGGTCGCGTAGGCGGAGAGATACAGCGCGCTCAGGTCGTCGATCATGCCGGGAAGTGCGGCCGTGCGCATAAAATCGAGCCCGGCAGTCGAGGTTTCGGGAATGACGGGCGCGAAGATGTTGGTAATGTTCGGCAGGTTGGCGGTCGCGCGGTTGTCGTCGATGCTCTGCCACTCGACCTGCGCACCGGTGAGCAGCGTGTGGCCGACCGAGCCGGTGCGGAATTTCCAGACCGGCTCGAACTGATAGATGAAGTCGTTGTCGTGGTCGGTTTGCTCGCGCAGCTGCCGACATCCGCTTGCGGTGGGCGACGGGCAACCGGCGGCTCCTTCCTCAAACACGCCGCCGACATCCGTGATGGTGCCGCCGCCGGAATTGCGCAGGATGTCGACGTCACGGTGCGTGAACGACAGGCGATTGTTGACCGTGAGGTAATCCGCCACCCACCAGGAATCGGTCGCGGTGGCGCGCTCGATGTCCTGATTGCCGTGGTCGAACGGCGTCGAATATTTCGCCGTGTTCGGCACGTTGCTGAGCGGCGTGCCGGCATCGGTGGAACCGTTGAAATAGAGAATGCCGTAGCTGTCCGGCGTGCGCTCGATGTGGCGGAGGTCGAGGGCAAACGTGGTGACGTGGTTGTCGTGATTCCCGCTCAGCACCGGACGGATTTCGTAATCGGCGCTTTTGAGGTCGCGAAAGCCGTCGGCATGCTGCACCAGGCCATCGATGCGATAGGCCCAGCCGGGAAGCGTCGCCGGGCCGGTGGCGTAGAGACTGGTGGTCGTGGCGCCGAACGAGCCGAGCTGTTCGCTGATGCCGTAGCCCGGCGTCGCCGACGGCATAAAGTGGACGATGTTGATGCTGCCGCCGGGCGTGGTGCTGCCGAACAGCGCCGAGCCGGGCCCTTTGAGGACTTCGATGTTTTGCACGCCGTTGAGCGAGTGCGAAAAGCCGTTGAACTGATCGCCGTCCGGGAAACCGTCGCTGTAGATGCGGGCATCCATGCCGCGGATGGTATAGCGATCGAAGAAGCCGTAGCTTGACGAGCCGCCGATATTGATGCCGCTCACGTCCTTGACCGCATCATTTAAGGTGGTGCCGCCTTGCTCGACGACCTGGCTGCGCGGCACGACGACCACGCTCTGCGGCAAATCCGAAAGCGGCGTGCCGGTCTTGGCCAGACCTGGAACTTGCTGCAGCCCGGTCTGGGTGCCGGGAGTGCCAGTGGCGGTCGCTTGCGCGGGCGCCGGGCCGGTATTCGCAACATTGGCCGGCGCTGCCGGCGCGGCGGGTCGCCGCCGCGCGGTGCGTTTCGGCTTCGGTTTTAGTTTCGGCGCCGACACGGTGATTTGTGGCATCGTCACGCTTGGCTGGTTCGCCGGCGTTTGCGCGAACGCGCGCGGAGCGGCGGCAAGACAAACGGTCCCAGTGAAAATCGCAACGGAGCAGTTGAGCGAAACCCATCCGCACCGGCACCGTCGAGGACACTTTCGCATCACCACACCCCCTACTTTGACTTTAGAACAATGAAAAACTGCGTTTACGATCAAATACTTCCTAACACCGGAACTGTGTCTGCTCAACGAAGATCGTGTTTGTCCGGCAAAATCGGAGTTAGAATAATTAAAGACTGAAGGTTGCTCAGCTCGCCGCGATTTTGCCTTTGGATTTGAAGCTGCGAAAGCGCAACCTGGGAAGTCGTGTCCCTTACACTCAATAATAGGAGCCGTGCGACAAGCCGGTTCATTCACTGCAAATGGTTCGAAGCTATCGGCATGGAGCGAAGCCGCCGGTCGTCGAGCGTGCGACCGAAACGTCTGCGTTTTGCCTGCATCCGGATGTCGGTTGTGCGACGTAGGAACGTTTGCAATCGTCTCGCGTTCGCCACGAAGGCGCGTTGCGCCGGCGTATTTGAAGTTCGCATTCCCGCAAGCAAACGCACAAAGCGCCGCAGCGCCACCGCGGATGTCTGAAGCAAAACCAATCGGGACGAGAGACCGGCCATGTACCATCATGTCAAGAAGCTCATGTACACAGTTCGCGTGGACGAGCCAGATCCGCGCTTCGGCAACATGCTGCTGGAGCAGTTCGGCGGCGCGAACGGCGAATTGGCCGCTGCCATGCAGTATTCGATCCAAGGCCTGAACTGCGACGACTCGGCCAGGAAGGACCTGCTGATGGACATCGGCACCGAGGAGATGAGTCATTTGGAGGTGGTCGGGACGCTGGCGCGAATGCATCTCAAGCCGCTCAAATCGGTGCGAGAGGCAGCGGAGGCCGACCCGCTGGTCGCCATCGCCGGCGGCGGCGGGCTCAATTTGTTCAATTCCCAAGGCAACCCGTGGACCGCGGATTATCTGAAGATCACTGGCGAGCTCGACGTCGACCTGCGCAACAACATCGCTGCCGAAGCGCGAGCCAAGATCGTTTACGAGCGGCTGATCAATTTCTGCCGCGACGCCGGTACCAAAGATGCGCTGCAGTTTCTCATGACGCGCGAGATCACGCATATGCGGGCGTTCACTCTCGCGCTCGAGAGCATGGGCAGGCCGCCTTTCAGCATCGGAAGGATTGCGCCGACTCCGAAGCTGGTCGATCAGTTCTTCAACGATTCGACGGGCGAGGGCGATTACGGCGAGGTCGATGCCAGGGGACCTTGGAATCAGGGCGAACCCTGGGAATTCGTGCCGTCGCCGGCGTTGCAGGATTTGAGTGTCGGTGCCGAGGGTCCCGCAATGCACGCCGAAAGTTCCAGCGCTGCGGAGGCGGAGCCGATCCAGGAACTGTTGGTCGAGCAGTTGCGCGACATTCTCCATGCGGAAAAGCAGCTGGTGAAAGCATTGCCGAAGATGGCGAAGGCGGCACGCTCGGCTCAGCTCGAAGCTCTGATACAGACCCATCTCGCCGAGACCGAAGCGCAGGCCGAGCGGCTCAACGAAGCTCTGAAGCTCCTGGGCGTGCCGGCGCGCACCAAGCCTTGCAAGGGCATGGCTGGTCTCGTGGAAGAAGGCGAGGAGGTCATGAGCGAGGGCAAAGAGAAAGAGGACGCTCCAGCCGACCTCGCGCTGATCGGCGCTGCGCAGCGGGTCGAGCACTACGAAATTGCCGCCTATACGACTGCTCGCAACATCGCGCTTCAGCTCAGGCAGCCGGCGATTGCGCAGCTCCTGACGACCTCGCTCGGCGAGGAGCAGAATGCAGCCCAATTGCTCGACCAGTTGGCGCAGCCGTTGATGTCGGTCGCGAAAATGCCGGCTCCGGTCGAGTAGGAGGTA
>JASHPU010000287.1 GCA_030037885.1 Xanthobacteraceae bacterium
ACCGGCGGCCGCGAGCCGAAGACCAAATTCCGCAAGGTCTATCAGGAAATCGACGACGTGCCGGCGTTCGAGCCGGTGACCAAATTCAACGCCACCGTCGACGACGTGAGCCGCTTTCCCGACATGGTGCGGCAGGCGTTCCGGGTCGCGGTCAGCGGCACGCCGGGTCCGGTGCATCTGCAATTCCGCGGCAACGAGGGCCAGATCGACACCGAAGAGGCCGAGATGGAGCCGCTCACCGAGCCGCTGTTTTCCCAAGTACCGCCGTTCCGGCCGGAGCCCGATGCCGCGAGCGTGCGCGCCGCGCTCAAATGTCTCGAACAGGCGGCGCGGCCGGTAATCGTCGCCGGCGGCGGCGTGCGGGCTTCGCAAGCGCAAGCCGACCTCGTGGCGCTCGCCGAGGCGCTGCAGATTCCGGTCGCCACCTCGCTCAACGGCAAGGACGCGATCGCCGGCAACCATCCGCTGTCGGTCGGCGTCGTCGGCACCTATTCGCGTGAAAGCGCCAACAAGCTCGTCAATGCGGCGGATCTGGTCTGTTTCATCGGCACTGACACCGGCGGCATGACCACGCATTTCTGGGCGGTGCCGAAGATCGGCACGCGGAACGTGCAGATCAACATCGACGCCGAAGCGCTCGGCCGCAATTATCCGTTCGAAGCCGCAGTCAACGGCGACGCCAAGGCGACGCTCGCGGCGATGCTGAAAATCGCCGACCGCGCCGGTGTGGCGCGGCGCCAGGCCTGGGTGACGGCGGCGCAAAGGATTTGCGCCGAGTGGCGCAGCAAATTTGCGCCGGCGCTCGAATCCGACGCGGTGCCGATCCGGCCGGAGCGGCTGTGCCACGAGCTGACGCGGCACATGCCCGACGATGCCATCGTCGTGGTCGACACCGGCCATGCCGGCATGTGGATGGGCGGCATGTACGACCTGAAAAGTCCGCGGCAAAGCTATATGCGCAGCGCCGGCCATCTCGGCTGGGCGTTTCCGGCCGGGCTCGGCGCCAAATGCGCCTGCCCGGAGCGGCCGGTGGTGACGTTCACCGGCGACGCCGGTTTTTGGTACCACATCGCGGAGATCGAGACCGCGGCGCGCTGGAATATCGCCGCGGTGACCGTCGTGAACAACAACGGCGGCGGCAATCAATCCAAGCGCGGTTTCGACCGCGTCTATGGCGGCCGGCAGACCGAACAGGCCCGCGAAATGTGGACCTTTCGTCAAGTGAATTTCGCCCGCATCGCCGAAGACATGGGCGCGCTCGGCATCCGCGTCGAACACGCTTCCGCTTTTCCGGCGGCGCTCGCCCAAGCCCTCGCCGCCGGCCGTCCCGCCGTGGTCGACGTCGTCACCGACATCGAAGCGCTGGCGCCTGTGGCCGTGGCGTAGAGCAGAGTACTGATTTCCGCTTGGCGATCCTCGCGTTCGGGACTAAGATTTTTGGATGCTCGCGCGGTGCTAAAATCAGAACGCCTGCGAATTGGCAATTACCGCAAGCACCGTTCGGGCCGGGGGGCGTCGCCATGGGAACGTCTGCAGCAGCCGTATGGACTACGGCGAGACGGTCGCACTTGGTGGGAGTACTGGTCGCGATTTTTCTTGGCGCGGTCATGCGGCCGCCCACGGCCTTTGCCCAGTGCGCGGGAGTTTGCAAACCGAATGAGATCGTGGTCGGCGAAGACCGCACGAGCTGTTATTGCAAGGACCGCGCCGCTTATGCCGGCTGCATCGCCGCCAAGGGCCGGGCGTGGCGGAATGATCATCGGCAATGCGCGCGAGAGGCGGAGGATTGCTTTCGCAGTCAAGGCTACACCTTGACTGCCGCCGGATTGGCGGGAATGGCGTGCATCGGCAATTGTGCGGCCGTCGAAACCGTACCGGCGTTCGTTAGATCGTGTGTGACGAGCTGCGGCACCGCCGCAACTATCGCCACCAGTGTGCTGGAAAAATGCGCCGTCGATCTTAACAACCGGTGCCAGGCCGATGCGCTCAGAACGCTTCGGAACAATCAGCTCTCATGCCGGAACTAGTACCCGGAATCATGAATAGATGACGGAGGCCAGGGCGCCATGTGATTCAAATGACTCGACATTTTGGCGCGGCCCCGAATCACCTATTTGCGAAAGTGGGTACTAGTGGGATGAGGGGGCAACGCTGCCGTACGCTCAACCACAAAGGCTGCAGCGATCTTCGTTTCCCGGAATGAGCGATCGCCGCTTCGGATCAAAGGTGAGTTTGGCTAATCAGGAAACACTCAATGCGAGGCCAAGGCAATCGGCGAGAACAAGCTGAACCTGTGGTCAAGTGAGCAGCGCGGCACGACCGGGCGGCGCGCGAATTGTCGCACCGCATCTGGAGAAGGAAGGCCGTGCCCCGGGGGAGGCACTTATGGCGTTGCGTCACCTTGTCGTCGCCGCGGTTTCCAGTCTTTTTCTCGCAGGCGCAGCCGCGGCACCCGACCAACAGAACACATCCCAAAGCCTGCGCCGCCCTGAGGGATGGCTCCTGGCACAAAACGGACAGTGCGAACCGCCAGCGTGCACGAGACGCCAAAAGCCGGGGCAACCCGAGGAAACACCGCAGCCGCAGCGCGAGCCGCGGCGCCAGCCGCAGCCCGAAATTCCGGCATTGCCGCAGTCCGCCATCGTCGGTTCCCGGCCGGTAATCGCAGCGCCGGTTACGATACCTGATCGGACCAGAGCCGCAGTGCCGGCGATCGGCCAAGGCGCGCCGGTGCAGACCAACACGCCCAGTAACGTGGCCGAGCGCGTCATGCAGCGGCACGTTGGGCTCGAGAACTTCAGCAAGGTAATGCAGTCAAGGGTAGAGAGCTTCACCCAACAAGTGACCGGCGGATTGGGCAAGGGAGCGCCGAGCGCGAGTCCGTTTTTTGAGAATGCCGCCCCTAGAAATGGTCCGGAGGAAAATCTGGCGCCCGCGGGGACGCCGTTTTTTCAGCCGGGGGCAACTCCGAGTTTCAAACCGACATCTCGGCAGGATGCCGAAAATATCCTCAAGACGCATCCGAGCATCGGCGGCGGCATCGACCTCGAAGGTGCCGCGACCGACCTCGGTTCCATTCAGCGAATTCAATATCACGCCGTCCTGAATGCCCTCATGCTGGACGATCGGGCGGCCTATTTCTTCCCTATTCCAGGTCGGGACGTGGCGGTGCTGTGCCGCGCGCTCGGCCAAGACGGCACTTTAGGCGTATCGGTCGGCGCCGATAACGCGCATCTGGTCTACGGCAAGATTCCGCTCGCCTCGGAACCGGTGATGGAGCTGACACTCGCCGATTCCTTTCTTGGCGACATCGTGTTCGCCGGTGACAAGCTCGCCGATTACCGCTTTGCCGACGGATACCGGCCGCAAGCATATAACGGTCGTGCGCCGATGCTGGTTCATTTCAACTTCGGCGGCTACCGGTTCGACATCGTCCAACAGCAAATTCGCGCCACGAACTTCAGTTTCAGCGACGAACTCTTTCCCATAAGCGATGCCAAAGGCACAGATGGCGGCATGCTTCCCGACTACGCCGCGATCGCGCAAGGCAAGACGGTGCCGGAATTTGAGGCCAATGCCCGGCACCTGGCGAACCACTTCGATTACTACCGTAAGGAACGCATCGTCGAGTTGGCTTCCCAGTACGGCGAAGTCGCCGCGCTGCTGCGCGGATTGAAAGCCGATGGCGTCGACCTCAATGCGCTGGCGGCCTCGATCGAATCCGCAGTCGGGCCAGCGCCGCCGCCCAGCATCGCCATATCGAGTGCCGACCCGAACGTCGTGGCAGAGCACGAATGGGAGGAATATCTCAAGGAAATTCAAGAGCACGGTCAGCACGCCAATTGGACGGGACCGCCGTACGACCTCTATGTGAAGCGGCTCGCGCAATCGCGCGCGCGCTCGGCGCAGACGTTTCGGGTCGCCCGCGTCGCCAACGACGACGTGCTCAACATTCGATCGGGACCGAGCGCCGATTATTCCATCATCGGCACCATCCCGCCGAACGGTCGCGGGGTTCGCATCGTCGGCGCCTGCGCCGGACAATGGTGCGGCGTCGCGTACGGCGGCACGCGCGGCTGGGCCAACGGCTATTTTCTCATCCCCGAGCAGGGCCGCGCTACGGACAGCTATCGCGTCGTCAATGTCGCGGCCGATGACGTTCTCAACGTCCGGCAAGGTCCCGGCGCCCGCTACCCCATCGTTGCGGCGCTGCCGCCGGACAGCCGCGGCATCCGGCTGGTCGGCAACGTGGAATGCGTCGGCGTGTGGTGCCAAGTTCAACACCGCACCGGCAGCGGCTGGGTGAACACGCTGTATCTGGCCTACGACGTGGCGACCGCCGCTGCGCCGGGCCAAACGACCCAAACGTATCGCGTGATCAACGTAGCGTCCGATGACGTGCTGAATATCCGCTCCGGACCCGGAGCCGGCCTCGCCATCGTCGGCGCCATCCCGCCCAATGGTCGCGGCGTCCGCATCGTCGGGAGCTGCACAGGGCAGTGGTGCCAGGTCGACTATCGGGGCACCCGCGGCTGGGTGAACAAGATGTATTTGTCGGCTGATTTCTAGAGCATGTTCCGCTGTAATCGAATCGAGTTCCTTCATTCGTCATTGCCGGGCTTGACCCGGCAATCCATGCTGCGTTGAAGCCGCATGGATGCCCGGGTCAACGGGGCCCCCGCGACGCAAGCGTCGCGGGGCACCCGTCCCGGGCATGACGAGA
>JASHPU010000288.1 GCA_030037885.1 Xanthobacteraceae bacterium
GCCGCGCGCTCGAGCAGCGCGCAGGCCTTGTCGTGCACGTCGCGATACGACGACAGAACGCGCCACATCACGAATTTCGACGCGCGCCGGCCTTGGATCGCCAGCAGCACGTTGTCGAGCACGGAGAGCTTCGGAAACAGGCTGGTGACCTGAAAGGTCCGCGCCATGCCGAAGCCGGTGCGCCGGTGGCTCGACCACGACGTCACATCGCGCCCGAACATCAGCACCTGCCCGGAGCTCGCCGGCAAAATGCCGCTGATCAGGTTGAACAACGTGGTCTTGCCGGCGCCGTTCGGCCCGATGATGGCCTTGCGGTCGCCGGGCATGACGGCGAGCGACACGCCGCGCACCGCGCGAAGCCCGCCGAAATTCTTCGACAGGCTTCGCAGCTCGAGCACCGGGTCGGAGCGTTGCATGCGCGGTTCTCGGTTCACGCGTCCGTTCGACTGGAACACCCCACTCTCGTCATGCGCGGGCTTGACCCGCGCATCCATGCCGACCAGCCGCTGATTGATGCCTAGCAGCAAAGTTACATAAGCTGGAATGCCGCATGGATTGCCGGGTCAAGCCCGGCAATGACGATTGGGGTGACCTACTCGCAATATTTACACGGCGGGAAGTCGCGGCTGTAGACCGGCTGCTTCAAGAACGCGTCCTTGCCGTAGGTCCAGAACTGGCTGACGTTCGGATAGGTCTTGATGACCACGTCCCAGAGCTCCGGCTTGTCGTAGCCGAACAGCTTCTTCTTCTCGACCTTCTTGATGTAGATGTTCTGCACCACGTTGCGCGTGTCGTCGAAGCTGAGCGGTCCGCGCGGCGCGTCGACGTGCAGCGCCGCCATCTTGGCGATGAACGCTTCCGCTCCGGGCCACTTGCCGCCGGTCTGCCGCATCACGTCGTCGATCATCATCGCCGTCGTGTAGTTGCTCTCGGAAAAATACGACGGCACCTTGCCGTATTTCGAGCGGTAGCTCTTCACGAATGCCTCGTTCGCCGGCGTCTGCAACGCGGCGCTGTACTGCTCGGCCGAGACATCGCCGATCACTTCGTCGCCCATGAACGGCAGCGAGGACTCGTCGTAGCTCACGCTGCCGCCGAGGATCGGCCTGGTGTAGCCGGAATTGCGCAGCTGCTTGGGGAATTGCAGCGTCATCGGGCCGACCATCAGCGAAAACACCGCATCGGCGTCAGACCTGATGGTCGGAATATAGGGCCCGAAATCCTTGGTGCCGATCGGCGGCCAGATTTTCTGAATGATCTTGCCGCCGCAGCCCTCGAAGGTCTTCTGGAAGCCGCCGACCGATTCGTAGCCGAACGCATAGTCGGCGGCGATGGCGGCGACCTTCTTGTAGCCCTGGTCGCAGGCCCATTGGCCGAGCGGATGCATGGGCTGGGAGCTGGTCCAGCTGGAACGGATGAAATACGGATACTTGCCGATCTGCCGCTGCGTGAGATCGTCGGCCGCCGTCACCGAGGAGATGTAGACGGTCTTCAGTTCGGTCGAGACCGGCGCCAGCGCGTAGCCCTCGGTGGCGAGCACGCCGCCGACGATCATCTGCACGTGGTTCTCGAGGATGAGCTTGCGCGCCTTGGTGACGGCGAGATCGGGCTTGCCCTGGCTGTCCTCGATGATCGGAACGACCTTGGCGCCGGCGAAGGTGCTGTGCGTCTGTTCCAGATACATCTTGAAGCCGTTGGTCATGTCGGCACCGACCTGGGCGAAGATGCCGGTCACTGGCGCGATGATGCCGATGCGCAGCTCCTGTTGTTGCGCCGCCGCCGGCAGCGGCCGCAGCGCCAGCGCGGCGGCGACGGCGCATGCGAACAGAGCGGTTTGGCGCGCCAACTTGCTCGGCAACTTGCTGGTCATGACGTCACTCCCTCCGTTTATTTGATCGCCATTTCTCGCGTTTTTATCCCGCCCGGCCTGCCGGCGCGGGCATCACCACGCCTTTAGCCGCGGCAGCGCCGGATGTCGCGCGCCATTCGCGCAGGCGCTGCGGGATGCTCATCAGGCCGCCGGGCAGATAGAGGATGACGAGGACGTAGATGCCGCCGAGCGCGTACTGCCACCAATGCACCAGCGTGCTCAGATATTCACGTATGAAAAAAACGACCGCGGCGCCGATCACGCCGCCGACCAAAGTCCCGGCCCCGCCCAGCACCGCCATCAACAGCGCATCGACCGAGGTGGTCAGCACCACGGCGTCGGTCGAAACGATGCCGGCGGTGTGCACCCACAACACCCCGGAAAGCCCGCCGAACGCGCCGGCGATGATGAACGCCAGATATTTGTGCAGCCAGGTATTGTAGCCCAGAACCTTCATGCGCAGTTCGCGCTCGCGAATGCCGACCAGGCTGCGGCCGAACGGCGACCGCACCAGCGTGTACAGCACCACAAGCGAGGCCGTGAACAGCGCGAACACCAGATAGAAGAACGTCACCTCGTTTGCGAGGTCGATGCCGAAAAATCGCGGGCGCTGCGACAGATTGATGCCGTTGTCGCCGCCGGTCAGCGAGTTCCAGCGATAGGCGAGCCCCCACACGCATTGCCCCAGCGCCAGCGTGATCATCAGAAAGTAGACGCCGCTGGCGCGCATCGCGAATAGCCCGAACAGCGCCGCGAGCGCCGCGGCGCCGAGCATGGCGAGCGCCAGCACCAGCCAGAAATCGCCACCGAGCCCGATATGATAGCGGGTCGCCAGGATCGCGGTGAGATAAGCGCCGATGCCGAGGTAAGCGGCCTGGCCGAGCGAGGCGAGACCGGTGAAGCCGAGCAGGAGATCGACGCTCATCACCAGGATGGAAAAGGCGAAAGCGCGCGTTGCCAGCAAAATGATGAACGAACTCGTATGCGGCACGATCAATGCGACCGCCGCCAGCACGGCGGCAACGGCGACGATTTTGACCTGCGCCCGGCTCATGTTCATTCCCGCCCGAACAAGCCGGTCGGCCGTACCGCGAGGATCAGCGCCATCGGCGCGTACAATGTGAAGTAGGATACCTCCGGAAATAGTGCCTTGCCGAAATTGTCGGCAAGCCCGACGATGAGCGCGCCGATCGCGGCGCCGCCGAGACTGCCCATGCCGCCGATGATCACCACCGCGAAGGCGATCGGCAGCATCTCGAAATCGAGCCCGGGATAAACGCCCAGGAAGGCGCCGCCGATGACGCCGCCGACCGCCGCCAGCGCGGCGCCGAGCGCGAAGATCAAGGTCGAGATCAACGACGTGTTGATGCCGACCCCGCGCGCCATCTGGGCGTCGTCGACGGTGGCGCGGACGGCGGCGCCGAGCCGGGTCTTTTCCATCGTGAGCCACAGCAAGAGCCCGATCGCCAACGCGACGCCGATCATGAAAATCCGGTACACCGGCAGGTGCAGGCCGCCGACCACGATGCTGCGGCTCAGCGCGGCGGGCGGATCGATGTCGAACGGATTGCCGGTCCAGATGTCGAGCGCCGCCTGCTGGAACAGAAAGGCAAAGCCGACGGTCAGCAAAACCTGCCGCAGCGGATCGAAGCCCAGCGGGCGGAGGAACACCCGCTCCATGACCAGGCCGAGCAGCGCGATGGCGATGGCCGCTGCCGGTATCGCCAAGACCCAGGAGCCGGTGCTCCAGATCACCGAGAGCGCCACGTAGCCGCCGAGCAGAAAATACGAGCCGTGCGCCAGATTGACGATGCGCATGACGCCGAAAATCAGCGACAGTCCGCTGCCGACCAGGAACAGGAGCGCGCCGTAGGACAGGCCGTTAAAGGTTTGGATCAGCCAAAACTGCGCATTCACGAGCCCGTCCCCTCGCCGGCGCCGGCCGGGTCAGCTTAGCTCAGCCCTGCCCGCCCTGACCATGGCCGCAATGCCGCATTGCCGGGCGGGCTTGGCCGCGGCCCGGTCCCGCAACCGCGAGCCGGACGAGCCGGGAGGGCCTCCACCGCCTAGTGCGCATCGCGCAGCCGGGCAGACCAACTCTTGCGGGTCTGGCACCGGTCGGGCAAATTAGATGCTGATGCGCTAGGGCTATAAAGCGGGGATCGCCATGAGCGATTGCTTTCAGATTTACGGGCCTTTTGAAATAGAGAATAAGCAGAAGATCGTCGACAGAGAACATCAAAATGCCTACTGGGACAATTGCGTTGACAAGGAGCATTACGAGTTGTCAATGGCCAAAGGCCTATATCTTTTTTCCCTCAGGAATGCTGAAAACTACAATCCGCAGTATGTAGGAATGACCGAGCGAGATTTTAGAACGGAGGTTTTCAATGACCGAAACACGGTCATGATATTTAAGCATTTCCTGGAGGAAAGAGGCGTACTGTGTTTGCACCTGCTGGCAAAACCAAAACAGACGCAGAGAGGATTCTCAATAAATATCAGCGACAAGGAATTGTTCTGGCTTGAAGATTACATTCAGCAAACTTGCCGAATAAAAAATCCATATTTGTTGAATATAGGCAAAAGCAAATTTCTCTTGAAGACCGCCATACAAGGCATAACGGATAGTACCGCTAGCAGAGGAGCAAACATCACAACATTCAGGAATGCGCTGGGTATAGATTAATAGCGAGCGTAGCCCGGATTTCGCTGCCGCTTAATCCGGGCTACGTTTGCTTGCGCGATGCGCCTGCCGGCCGTCACTTTTTGGGCATCGGACAGACGGTCGTTCGCGATTGAAAGATGGCGCGCGGTCCCTGCATGATGTCCGGGTCGGCCCCGGTGGTCGATCCCGGCCGGAGATAGGCGCGTTGCGTGATCGCGATCGGGACGCCGAGCGGCACGTCGGCGGTCGCTATCTTGACGCAGTGGGTTCGCGCCCCGCAATCTCGCGCGAAAAATTCGACATAGAGCTTGGGCAGCGCCGCCTTCAGCGCGGGCGACGCCGAATCGTAGAGCCCGAGGCTTTTCAGGACCGCTTCGGCAGAACCGGTCATGTCGCCGCTGTAGAACCCGACGGCCTGACCATTGGTTTGCGATGTGCTCGCCACGCCGGCCGTGGTCTGTCCGTTGTAGACCGACAGCGAGAGATACGAGGCGTTGTCGGTCACGGCGTGGTTGACGCCGGTAAAGATCGCCGCGTTGCCGCTCATCAACGTGCCGATGACAGAGGTCCGGTAGGCATCGGTGTCCTGGTTGTCGGCAAGGCAAGACCTTCCCTCGGCGATGCAATCCTTGCCGACCAGAGTGCCGTAGGGCTCATGATTTTCATCGACGTGATCGCTCTGCGACGCGTTGCAGGTTCTGGTGGGACCGGCGCTTTGGTGTTCCTTCAGCCAGCCTGCAAGCAGCCCGGACAATTCGTCGAACGGCGGCGCCAGGCTCGCTTCGTCGTTTCCGGTCTTGGGCGTATATGTCTGCGTTGGATATTGCGGCGGTGCCATCCGGCTCGGCGGCAGCGCGACGCGGTACACCTGGATGTTCGACTTGAGATTGCTCAGCCATTGCGACGAAGCCGTCGCATCCTCCGGCAAGGCGTAGCGGAACAGCGTGATGTGGTCGTCGGCCGCAAACGTCGTGCCGGTTTTGACATTGGCGCCGACCGGCTCGACGAAGATGCGCTTGGCATCAAGTCCGGACGCCGCCGCATCCGACACGATGTAATCGGCCAGCTTCGGGTCGGAGGTCGTCACGTACACGATCGGGTCGCCGCCCCAGAATGAACCGATCCTGTTCTGCACGATCACGTTGTTGACGTCATTGCCCACACTGCCGAGAATCTCGTACCGGCTGGGATCGGGCGAGATTGTCGCGTCGGCGGCGGCGCTTGCCGGGTAGTCGCTCGCCGATCGCGTGAACACGTAGCTTTGATAGCCGAGATAAGCGAGCCGCGGCGGCGGCGACATGATGACGACGAGCGCATCGCCGCCGGCGAGGCGGTAGAACATATTGCTCGGCGAGCCGGCCTTGCCGGGCGTTGCGGTCTGGCCCGGCATGGTGAAGCCGCTGGCGTAGTATGGATCGACAACGGTGCCGTCGAGCGGCGGCACCGGAACCAGGTAAGGTGCGGCGGCATTGTTGCCGAAGCAGGTGCCAAAGACCGCTATGAATTGCTGGCACGCCGCATTGTCGACTTCGAAGATCGTTCCCTGGTCGACGAAATAGGTGTGACCCAGTTTTTCGATCCACGCCTTCCAGGCGTTCATGTCGCTGGCGTGACCGGCATCCGTGACGGCGACGCCGGCCAGGAGACTCAGAAGGATCGTGATGATCCGCGCTCGCATGATGGCTTCCCCCACTTTCCGCTTTGGCGGGTGATTGAGACGTCAGCGCTTCTGATATGTGTCCTGCAGGTCGTCGTGAGTGATGGTTGCCAGGCCGTTGGAATTTAATTCCAAGTCCTGTTGAAGGATTTCGGTTTTATAGGTCCAGCCGGCGGGAAGCTTGAGGCGGGAGCCGAGCGACGGCAGATCGGACATTTTCAGATTGGGATCGACCTGCTGCGAATAGCTTTGCATGATATAGACGGCGCCGCTGGGATCGGTGAGTTCGAACACCGCCTTGTGGGCGTCGTAGATCCAAATCGTCGTTCGCGAAATCTCCGTGGTGGTATACGGCGTCTGAGTGAGCCCGCCCTTCAGGGCGCTGAGCGGCACTTGCGTGCTGGCGACCTTGGTCATTTCGAGGCCGCCGAAATTCTTCGTCTCTCCTGAGCCGGAAACGTCCAGGCCGTTGATCGCATCCATCACCCAATGGCGTGGCCCGTTGAGAAAAATCACATCGGCGGCGTTCTCCTTCTTCAGCCTGTTCAGATTCAAGGACGACATCTTGTGTTGTGGGCAATAACTGTATCCGATCGTATTGAAGGTCGGCGTATTTATCTTGGCTGCATAGATATATCCAAGCAAGATCTCGCAATACCTCCGGTCCCGAAGATCTGCCGCGCCCTGTGATCCGGTCTGTGCCCGCGCCGTCGTTGCGAGCGATCCGAGCAAAGTTGCGGCAGCGAAAGCGGTTGCCAGAGAGATGGTGCGCATAAAAATCCTTCCCACGGTTTGAAGCGTCTTCTACCAAAGAGAGTATATCAAAAAAATACCCTCATAGCAAGAGTTGCGACGCCCCAAGCAGATGATTTCAGGTTGATTAGATGATTTTGGGTTAATGGACTGTATCGTCATTGCGAGCAGCCGCCGGGTCCGGACCGAAGCGGGCGACCCGACGACAAGCGCTGCGACGGAGCAATCCGCCACCCTGACGGTCCCCCCGCTCGCCGCTCGCCGTTGCATCCGCGCGCCATGACGCGATCATTGTGGCTTCACAATTTCGGGTTTATGGTCGCCCGACGCCGCCGCAATGACAGAAATTCGTCAGCACAACAAACCCGATCCCATGCGCCGACCGCCCCTCCTGACGCGGCGGAGTGCCCTTGCGGGCTCGATCGCCGGCCTGCTCGCCGCGACGGGCAAGCCGTTGGCGCAAGCCAAGGCCGAGCTCGTCGAGGCTGCCGGCGGCGGCGCCGGCACCGATCTTCTGGTGCTCGAACCAAAGAGCGCGCAATTCGTCGGCCTCACCCAAGGCTTCAACCGGCGCTGGACCGCGCCGAACTGCGCCAAGATTTTCGTGCCGCTGACCGAAGCAGGGGCACAGCAGGCGTTGACGCAAGCCCTGCCGTTCGGGCCGGGAAAAATCCGCCTGCGCGGTGGCGGCCACTGCTACGAGAATTTCGTCTTCAGCGCCGACACGCTGGCGCTGATCGATGTCAGCCTGCTCAACGATGTCGGTTTCGATGAGCGGCGCAATGTCTTTTACGCGCAGAGCGGCGGCACCAACTGGGATATGTACCGCCAGCTTTATTGGCGCTTCGGCCGGACGCTGCCGGCCGGCTCATGCTATTCGGTCGGCCTCGGCGGCCACATCTGCGGCGGCGGCTATGGTCTGCTCTCGCGCCAGTTCGGCCTGACCGTCGACTGGCTGAGCGGCGTCCATGTCGTCAGCGTCAACGGCAACGGCAGCACCGTCTTCAGTCAGGTCAGCAAGAGCAGCCCGCCGGGACCCGAGCAGGATCTGTTCTGGGCGCATACCGGCGGCGGCGGCGGCAATTTCGGCATCATCACGCGCTATGAATTCGCCGATCTGCCGGTCGCGCCGCAATTCGCCGAGATCGCCACCTGGAGCTGGCCCTGGGACGTCATCGCCCAGAACGGCGTCGGCTATCTCGCGCAGATCATCGACTTTTTCCAGTATCTGACGCGCACCATGCCGTCGAGCTTCTTCGGCCTGCTCAAGCTCACCCATCAGGCGGCCGGCAAGGTGTCGCTCGTAGCGCAGATGACTTATGATGCAGCGACGGAGGACCGCACGCTGCGCGCCGACTTGCAGCGCGCGCTCGCCAAATTCGGCCTCGACAAGGACGCCGCCGCGCCGGCCGGCCCGATCGTCGGCCATCCGGTGTTCATCGCCGCGCCGCCGTCGTACCAAAATCTGCGCTGGATCGAGGCGGTGCAGACGCTCGACGGCTCGGGCCCGAACCAGAAGGGCAAATACAAGTCGGCCTATATGCGCAAAGACTTTCCCGACGACCAGATCAAGACGATCTACAAGTATCTGACGTGGCTGCCGCCCAGCAAGACCATCGACATGTCGCAGTCGCTGTTACAGGTCGACAGCTACGGCGGCAAGATCAACACTGTGGCGCCGCACGCCACCGCGGTCTGGCAGCGCAGCTCGATCTACAAGCTGCAGTACCAGACCTATTGGCAAGACCCGTTGAGCGGCAACGGCCCCGACGGCGACGTCTATATCGGTTGGATCGACGATTTCTATCGCGAGGTCTACGCCGCCACGGGCGGCATTCCGGATCCGGCCAAGGATCCGACCGACAACGTCGACGGCTGCTACATCAATTATTGCGACAGCGCGTTGAACGCCTACGGCCTGAAGACCGCGCTGTCGCTCTACTACGGCGGCAACCTGCCGCGTCTGGTCCGCGCCAAGCAGCAATGGGACCCGCTGAACTATTTCCAGAACGCGCAATCGATTCCGCTGAAGCTTTAGCGATTGTCGGGTGAGCGTCCGCCGATCCAGGTTGCGCGGCCGCGCCCCTCACCCACTTTTGTTGTTGAACCGCCGCATAGCCCTCTCCCGCAAGGGGCGCTATAACGAGCGTCCCCCGCTTTCTGACGCAGTAAGACTAAGTCGTCAATCCCGCGTCGTCTCGACGTGGAAGTGGTGCAGGACGCGGTGAAACACCGGCGCCAAAACGAAGCCGGTGGCGATGATGATGATGAGCCCGGAAAAGATGGCGTAGGAGCCGGCGAAGATCTTGCCGCCCGTCGTCTTCAATTCGCCGAGCGGGCCCATGCCGGAAAGAATCATCGCGGCGTTGACATAGGCGTCGACCGCGGACATGCCTTCGAAATACGCGTAGCCGGCTATGCCGATCGCCAGGCCCACGAAGGTCAGCAGCAGCCATAACAGAACCGCGAACAGCATGCGGCGCGCGAATTTGCGGCGCGATGCGATCGGATGGCTGCGATGTTCGAAGCGGGTGACGGTCAGGACGTTCGGTGCCATTGCTCATCCTCTGTTCGTAACGCGCGCCTGCCGTGCGCTGCGCCGAGCGCAAAGCGTATTTTCCGGCCGCGGCATATGCTCTACTATTGCGCCATTCAGGAAGGACCCGCCAATGTCGCAAAAACCGCAAAAACAATACGACCGCACCGCCGAGGACATCGGCAATATCGTCGGCATCGGACACGTCAACGTCTGCATCACCGACCAGCACCACGGTACGGATTTCTACGTCACCGGGCTTGGTTATACCCGCGATCCGTTCCTCAACACCGGCTCCGGCAACATGTGGATCAATGTCGGCATGAGCCAGTTCCACCTGCCGATGGGCACGCCCGACGTGCTGCGCGGCGTGGTCGGGCTGGTGTCGCCGGATCGCGAGGCGCTGCTCGACCGGCTCGCCAGGGTGCGCAAGAGCAAAAAGCTCGACGGCACCAGGTTCGATTTCCGCGAAAGCAACGATTGCGTCGAGACCGTGTGCCCGTGGGGCAACCGCATTCATGTCCATACGCCCGACGCCGAGCGCTTCGGCCGCGTCATGCTCGGCATGCTATACGTCCGCTTCGACGTGCGCCCCGGCACCGCCGAACGCATCGCCCGCTTCTATCGCGAAGTGCTGCACGCGCCGTCGGAAGTGCACAAAAACGGCGCCGGACCGGAGGCGCGCGTCCAGGTCGGCGAGAAGCAGTATTTTTATTTCCGCGAGACCGACGCGCCGGAGCGGCCCTACGACAAGCACCACGTGCAAATTTACATCACGGATTTTTCCGGACCGTATCGGCGGCTGCTCGACCTTGGCCTGATCACGATGGAGGACAACCAGTACCAATATCGCTTCAAGGACGTGATCGACCTCGACAGCCGCGAAGTGCTGTTCACCGTCGAGCACGAGACGCGCAGCCAGACCAATCCGATGTACGGTCGCCCGCTGATCAACCGCAATCCGGCCGCCACCAACATGGATTACAGACCCGGCCACGACGATACGTCCTGGGCGATGCCTTGACGCATGAGCAGGCGCGCGCTGGTCGTCGGCGGCTCGCTCGGCGGGCTGACCGCTGCGCATTTGCTGCGCAGCACCGGCTGGGACGCGGCGGTGTTCGAGCGCAACGAGGACGCGCTGGCGAGCCGCGGCGTCGGGCTCGGCACGCATCCGCAGCTCATCGCCATCCTCAAGCGCGCCGGCATCGATTTCGACGACTCGATGGGGCTGACGCCGCGCAAGGCCGTTTGCCTCGACCGCAACGGCAAGGTCATCATCGAACGGCCGGCCGCGCGCACGCTGAGCGGCTGGTCGCGGCTCTATCGCGCCTTGCTGGATGGGCTGCCGGCACCGGCGTATCGGCTCGGCAAACGGCTGACCCACGTGGCGCAGGACGGCGACGGCGTCACGGCCTTTTTCGCCGACGGCACGGACGAACGCGGCGATTTGCTGGTGGGCGCCGACGGCATCCGCTCCGCGGTGCGCGCGCAGTTTTTGCCGGACGTTGCGCCGGTCTATGCCGGCTATGTGGCCTGGCGCGCCGTGCTCGACGAGGCCGACGTGCCGCGCGACCTGTGGCGCGAGATGGTCGAGCTTTATGCGTTCTGTCTGCCGGAAGGCGAGCAGCTGATCAGCTACGCGGTGCCGGGACGGGACAATGACACCGCGGTTGGACGGCGCGCCTACAACATCGTCTGGTACCGGTCGGTCAGCGGCGAGGCGCTGATCGATATCAGTACCGATGCGACGGGCCATTATCACGCCGCCGGCATTCCGCCGCCGCTGATCCGGCCGGAGGTGATCGCCCGCGTCAAGGCTGATGCGCGAGCGACGATTGCACCGCAGGTCGCCGAAATCTTCGTGCGCACCGCGCCGTTCTTCCAGCCGGTCTACGATCTGGCGTCGCCGCGTCTGGTGTTCGGACGCGTCGCTCTGGCCGGTGATGCCGCCTTTGTGGCGCGGCCTCATGCCGGCGCCGGCACCACCAAGGCGGCGCTCGACGCCGCCTGCCTCGCCGACAGCATCCGCGCGGCCGGCGATGATCTCGATAGCGGGCTTGCGCGCTATGAACGCATGCAGGCGCCATTCGGCAAAGCGCTGGTCGAGCTCAACCGCGTCGAAGGCGCTTATCTGAGCGCGCAACTCAAGCCGAAAGCGGATCGCACGGCAGCGGAACGCGCGCGCGACCTCGGCGCCGTGGTGGACGCCCACATCTTTCGCAGCGACCAGGTCGGCGGCATCGTCGCCGCCCATGGCCTTGACGTTCACGTCAATGCGCCGTTCTAAAGACGCCGAGGAGCGGGAGCGGGACAAAAAATGCAGTTCGGCGTTCAATTCTTTCCCAATTTCCATCCAGCGCACAAAAGCGCCGCCGAATATTTTGCGCAAAGCCTCGACATCGCCGAGGAGGCCGATGCGCTCGGCTATACGCATGCGCGTTCGGTCGAGCACTATTTCGAACGCTACGGCGGCTACAGCCCGAACCCGATGCTGTTTCTGGCCGCTGCCGCGCAGCGTACCAAAAAGATGCGGCTGGTCACCGGCGCGGTGGTGCCGGCGTTCAACAATCCGCTGAAACTCGCCGGCGAGATCGCCATGCTCGACGCCATCTCGGGCGGCCGTTTCGACGTCGGCTTCGCCCGCGCGTTCCTGCCGCACGAATTCCGCCGCTTCCGCATTTCGCCGGACGAATCGATCGCGCGGTTTCGCGAAGGCCTCGAGCAGATCGAGCTTCTGCTGACGCGGGAGAACGTCAGTCATCACGGCCGGTTTCATTCGTTCGACAACGTCACCTCGCTGCCGCGGCCGACGCAAAAGCCGCGGCCGAAATTCTACATCGCCTCGACGCGCACCGCCGATTCGTTCGAATTCGCCGGCCGCGCCGGTCACGCGCTGATGTCGATTCCGATCGGGCCGCTGCAGGACCTGATCCCGGTCTACCGCAAGGCGTGGCGCGACGCCGGCCATCCCGGCGACGGCGAGGTGATGGTGGCGTTTCACATGTTCTGCCACGAGGATGCCCGGCTGGCGCGACAGATTCCGCGGCTTCAGTTCGAAGATTATTTCGCCGCCCTGTTCGAGGCCGCCGGCGAGTGGACGCAAGGCGCGGCGTCGAAGGACTACAAGGGCTATGACGAGTCGATCGCGCGCATGAAGAACTTCACGCTGGAGACGCAGATCGAGGCGCGCGGCGCGCTGGTCGGCACGCCGGACGAGATCAAGGCGATCATCCGCGGTTTCGAAGCCAAGATCGGCAAGTTCGAGCATGCCTCGCTGCAGATCAATTTCGGCACGCTCGATTTCGCCGCAGCGCAGAAATCGATGCGCCTGTTCGCCCGCGAGGTGATGCCGGCGTTTTCTTCGCGATGACAAACTCTTTCCGCTCATTCCCGCGCAAGCGGGAATCCAGGACTGGTTCCCCGCTTTCGCGCATAGGCGCTAACATAGGCCTGTTTCCCGGATGCGGTGCAGCGCCATAAGCGCGTTTACGCGCTTTTGCTGCGCTGCGCCCGGGAAACGCAGCTATGTTAGCGCCTATGCGCTTGCGCGGGGACGAGCGGACTGAAAGAGCGCCCGGACAGAACACATGGCAGGACACATGGCAGGACCGCTGCAAGGCATCCGCATTCTCGATCTGACCGCGGTCGTCGCCGGGCCGCTGGCGACGCAAATGCTCGGCGACATGGGCGCCGACGTGATCAAGATCGAAAGCCCGGAGGGCGATGCGCCGCGGCATACCGGGCCGGCGCGTTCGCCCGGCATGGCGGCTTTGTTCATGGGCCTCAACCGCGGCAAGCGGTCGCTCGTGCTCGATCTCAAGCAGGAGCGCGCCAAGGCTGCGCTGTGGCGCTTGATCGCGAGCGCCGACGTGCTGGTGCATTCGATGCGGCCGCAGAAGATCGACAAGCTCGGCTTTTCGCATGGAGCCGTGTGCGCCAAAAATCCGCGCCTGGTTTATGCGGCGCTGCACGGCTATCGCGACGGCGGCCCGTATAGCGGCCAGCCGGCCTATGACGACGTCATCCAGGGCCAGTCCGGCATCGCGGCGTTGATGGGCGGCCTCGCCGGCGAGCCGCTCTACGCGCCGATGATCCTCGCCGACAAGACCTGCGCGCACGCCATCGTCGGCGCCATCGCGGCGGCGCTGTTTGCGCGCGAGCGGACCGGCCGCGGCGGCTTCGTCGAAATTCCGATGTTCGAGCAGATGGTGTCGTTCGTGCTCGGCGAGCATTTGTTCGGGCACAATTTCGTGCCGCCGCTCGGGGCACTTGGCTACACCCGCGTGCTGGCGCGCTGGCGGCGGCCGTACAAGACCAAGGACGGCTATATCTGCATGATGGCCTACACCCAGGCGCACTGGCGGAAATTCTGGGACATGGTCGGCAAGCCCGAGCTGCACGGCGATCCGCGCTTCGACGGCATCGCCGCGCGCGCCAGGAACGTCGTTGCGCTCTACGAGCTTGCCGGCAGCTGCATCGCCGGCAAGACCACGGACGAATGGCTTAAGCTGCTGCGCGAGCGCGAAATTCCCGCCGCGCGCATGTCGAGCCTCGACGATGTGATGAACGATCCGCAGCTCGCCGCCACCGGCTTTTTCAAGCGCGCGACCCATCCGAGCGAGGGCGAGATCCTCTACACCGATCTGCCGGTGCGCTTCGGCGGTGCATCCGTCACGTCCGGGCGGCTGCAGCCGCGGCTCGGCCAGCATAGCGTCGAAGTCTTGCGCGAGGCCGGGCTTGCGCAGAGCGAAGTCGAAGCGCTCATCGCTTGCGGCGCGACGGTAGACGGCAGCAAGGCAAAGGTGCGGCAGAGCGGGTGATCGCCCCCCTTGTCATTCCGGATCGCCGCGAAGCGGCGAGTCCGGAATCCATAATCCCTGCGCTGGGCTTATGGATTCCGGGCTCCTCGCTTCGCTCGGCCCCGGAATGACGGAACAGAGTCACGACTCCAGCGCGTTCGGCGCGTACAGCTCCTCGATCTTGATCGGCCGCCGGGTGAGTCCCTGCTCCAGCGAATATTGCGCGATGGTTTCGATCACCTTGCGGTTCGCTTTGACGCCGTGATGAAGGAGCGCCGTCTTGGCGTCGCCGGACAGCAAGCCGGTGGCGAGATGATAGTCGACGTGCTCCAGGCGCTGCGCATTGGCGATCTCGTTGGCGCGATTGAACGCCTTGAGCAGATTGAGGACCACCCACGGCTCCTTCTCGAAAACGTCGCGCCGCACCACGGCCTGGTGATTGATCGGAAACAATCCGGTCTTGCGGTAATAGCGGATGCCTTCGGCGATCGGGTCCGGGAACAGATATTTGAAGTCCGCATGGCTCGCCAGATCGGCGCGGCTCCTATCGACCAGGTTGCGGCCGGAAAGATAATGCAGTGCGGCATCGAGCTCGCCGGCGAGCATCATCGAGCCGATGCTCTGGTCGGCCGGAATTTGCTTGACCACGACGCCGGGCGGCGGCGTAAAGCCGGTGGCGCCGCCGTGGCTCTTTTCCGGCGTGCGCTCCATCCAGAACTCGATGTCCGCCAGCGTGACGCCGAACTCGTGGGCCAGCACGCCGCGCGCCCACAGCGCCGCGGTCTGCTGGTATTCGGGCACGCCGACGCGCTTGCCTTTGAGGTCGGCGGGCTTGTCGATGCCGGCGTTGCGCGCGACCAGGATGCCGGTGTGGAAAAACCGCCGCGTCGTGAAGATCGGCAGCCCGACGAAGCGCGCATCGCCGCGCCCGAGCGCGATCATGAACGACGAGCACGACATTTCCGCCACGGCGAATTCGGCGAAATGCAGCTGCCGCCAGAACAGCTCGGATGGATGCAGCACCGTCGCAATGAGATCGATGCCGTCCGGTTTGACCGTGCCGTCGATGATCGGCCAGGTCCGCGGATTGTTGGTGATGCCGATGCCGAGCTTCAGGTTCATGATGGGTCACTTGCCCTTGCTTTAAGACTGCCAATTCGGTTTGCGCTTGGCGATGAAGGCGCGGATGCCCTCCTGGGCGGCTTCGCCGGTCGCCGCGCGGCAGAAATCCTCGACCGCGTCGGCGATGCGCCGCCGCTCCTCGTCGTCGTTCTGCCGCATGAAGGCGGCGCGGCCCAGGCGCATGACGGCCGGCGATTTGCCGGCAAAATCTTTGGCAAGCGTACGCGCCGCATCGTCGAGCTCGGCATCGGCGACGACCTTGCTGGCGAGGCCGAGATCGAGCGCTTCTTGCGCATTGAAACCTCGGCCGCTGAACAACAGCTCGAACGCGCGATGCCGGCCGACGATGCGCGGCAGATGGGCGAAGTGGATCGCCGGCAGCACGCCGATATCGATCTCGGGATAGCCGAAGGTCGCGCCGCGTCCTGCCAGGATAACGTCGCACGAGATCGCGAGCGTCATGCCGCCGCCGCGCGCGGCGCCGCCGACCGCCGCGATCGACGGCTTGCCGAGGCCGCGCTGGGCATCGTGCAGGTCGAGATAAAGCGCTTGGAGCAGTGCGCGAATCGCTTCGCCGTTGCGGTCGAGCAACAGATCGAGTTGAAGGCCGGCACAGAAGCGCCGCGGCAGCGCGCTCGCCAGAATCACCGCCCGCACGTCGTCATCGGCTGCGGCGCGCCGCAACCCGGCAACGATGGCGCGGATCATGTCGAGTGTCAGGGCGTTGACCGGCGGACGGTTAAGCGTGATGCGCGCGATCCGGTCGGTGACCCCGTAGGTGACGCCGCACTCAGGCCGAAGATTGAAATCCATGCAGCAACCAATAGGCAGATAGGATGCCCTAGGGAAGATGGCGATCAGAGCAAGCCGTCGATCGCAACGGCCAGTCTCTTTTCCGAACAAATCAGCATGTCAAGGGTGAGACCCGCTTCGCGGCGCGCCCATAGCCCGTCCTGAGACGGGCGTAAACGTCCTTACGGGCGCCCTTGACATGCTGATTTGTTCGGACGCTTTTGTAGCCGTTGCGACGGCGCTGCACGACCTGAGAAGGTTCGTCTTCGTCATTGCGAGCGTAGGCAGGTCGCTCGCAATGACGATTCAGCATCGTCGGGATATGCTCTAATATCGGTACGGCGCAATTTCCAGAAGCGGAAAGGCGCTGAAAACATGCGGCGCATTGGCCGGCGGCGCCGGATGCAGGTAGGAAGCGTCGAGCTTGCCCAGGCTGCTGGCGCCGAGCAGGCCGAGCGAGCGGATGATCTCGTCCTCCATCAGTTCGAGCATGCGCACCACGCCGGCCTGGCCGGCGGCGGCGAGCGCGTAGCATTGCATGCGGCCGAGCCCGACCAGGTGCGCGCCGGCCGCGATCGCCTTGACCACGTCGCTGCCGCGGTAGAACCCGCCGTCGATGATGATCTGGGCGCGGCCGGCGACGGCGTCGACGATTTCCGGCAGCACGTCGAACGAGCCGCGGCCGTGATCGAGCTGGCGGCCGCCGTGGTTGGAGATGTAGATGAACTCGACGCCGTGATCGAGCGCGATCTTGGTGTCCTCGGCGGTGGCGATGCCCTTGATGGCGAGCGGAATCTTGTATTTCGACTTGATGTGTTCGACCGTGCGCCAGTCGAGCGCCTCCTGGAATTCGCGTCCCGAGGCGCGGCGGCGGCCGCCGGTGACGTGGCGCTTGGCGATGTCGCGCTCGCGCCGGCTGTAATGGGCGGTGTCGACGGTCAGGCAGAACGCCGCGTATTTGTTGGCGATGGCGCGCTCGACATAGTCCTCGACCCAGGCGGTGTCGCCGCGCACGTAAAGCTGGAACATGCGAAGCCCATGCGGCGCCGCTTTGGCGATGCCCTCGAGGCCCGGATCGCACACCGAGCTGAGCATGTGGGCGACGCCGAATTCCTCCACGGCCTTGACGACCGGCGCCGCGCCCTCGGGATGAAAACTCTCGAGCGAGCCGACCGGGCAGAGCACGACCGGCAGCCGCAGCTTGCGGCCGAGAATCTCGGTGCTGGCGTCGACCTTGCTGACGTCGCGCAGCACGCGCGGCCGGAATGCCACCGAATCGAGCGCCATGCGGTTTCGCCGCAGCGTCGTCTCGCTCTCGGCGCCGCCGACGATGTAGTCCCAGGCGTTCTGATTGAGGTTCGCCCGTGCCTTGGCGACGAACTCATGCAGGTTGAGAAACTCGTTGCGCTCAGCCGCATCGCGCAGCAACGCGGCTTCGTCTCTTCGGGTGTTGTTCATCGTCAATACGCCTCGTCGGTGGCGTTGGGCGTTCAGTAGCGAAAACGGGCGTGCAGGTGTTACACCCGAAAAACGGGTGGCACGGTACAAGGCGGCTGCACGAGAATCAAGAAAGCAGGCGGCATGGCCGATGGGCGGCGAAAAGACGGCCTGCGCTTTGCTTTTGGAACGATGACAACAGCGCTGCTCAAGAGAGCGTCGATTTGGCGACCAATCTCTTCACCTGCGCGCGGTCGGTCACATCGGTGGCGACAGCGAGCGCTTTGCCGCCGGCGTCAGAGTTTCTGTCAGGATTCTCAGACGCTCCTGGCGCCGCGCGCCGAGCACGACGCTGGCGCCCTCGGCGGAGAGAAGCCGCGCCGTGGCTTCGCCCAGGCCGCTGCTTGCGCCAGTGATGACGACGACCTTGCTTGCGATATTGTTGCTCATGATCTGAACTCCGTCATCAGAGCGTGGTACTGCGCGTCGCTCACGTGCTCCATCCAGTCCACGACCTTGCCATCGAGCGCTTCGGCAATGGCGACGTGCGTCATAGCGGTGGTCGGTGCGGCGCCGTGCCAGTGCTTCTCGCCTGGCGCGAACCAGACGATATCGCCCGGCCGGATTTGCTCGACCGGGCTGCCCTTGCCCTGTGCGAGTCCGCAGCCGGCGGTTACGATCAGGGTCTGTCCGAGCGGATGCGTGTGCCACGCCGTGCGCGCGCCGGGCTCGAACGTGACGCTGGCGCCGGCCACGCGAGCCGGATCTGGCGCCTTGAACAGCGGGTCTATTCGGACGCTGCCGGTGAACCACTCGGTCGGCCCCTTGCCGGATGGTTGCGTGCCGTTTCGCTGAATATCCATGGTTCTACTCCTTCGTCAGTTGGCTACCTGGACGTAATTTAGGGCTGCGCCGCCTTTCCGATTAGGCGCTATAATTGGTATGGACTTATGAGCAGGAGCCATGAATGCGGCGCGGCCATCTTGACGATTTTGTCGCCTTCTTCGCCGTGGCTCGGGAGCAGAGCTTCACCAGGGCCGCCGCCAAGCTTGGCGTGTCGCAATCGGCGTTGAGCCACACGATGCGAGAGCTTGAGGCGCGGCTCGGCGTGCGGCTCCTCGCCCGCACCACGCGCCGGGTCGCGCCAACGGAAGCTGGCGAGCGGCTCGTGCAAACCCTCGGCCCGCGATTCGAGGAGATCGAGGCCGAGCTTGCAGCGCTCACCGAGCTTCGCGACAAGCCCGCTGGCAACGTTCGCATCACGGCAACCGAATATGTGACCGACGCGATCCTACTGCCAAAACTTTCGAAGCTGCTGCGCAACTATCCGGACATCAAGATCGAGATCGCGGTGGATTACGGCCTGACGGATATCGTCGCCCAGCGTTACGATGCGGGCGTCCGCAGCGGCGAGCAGGTAGGCAAGGACATGATCGCGGTGCGAATCGGGCCGGACATGCGTATGGCGGTCGTCGGTGCGCCAGCCTATTTCAGAAAACGGCCCGAGCCAAAGCGACCGCAGGATTTGATCGATCACAACTGCATCAACCTACGGCTGCCCACACACGGCGGTCTGTACGCTTGGGAGTTCGAGAAGGCCGGCCACGAACTGAAGGTGCGCGTCGAAGGTCAACTAACCTTCAATACGACGGCGCAGATGCTCAATGCCGCGCTGTCGGGTTTCGGCCTGACTTATGTGCCGGAAGGCTTGGTACAGCCCTACATCACCAAGGGCCGCCTGAAGCGCGTACTTGAAGACTGGTGCCTGCCATTTTCAGGCTATCACCTCTGGTATCCGAGCCGTCGGCAATCGTCGGCGGCTTTCGCGCTGGTGGTGGAGGCACTGCGCTATCGGAATTGAACGTCATCATGCCGACGTACGCCGCCGGAGCGCTTAGACAGAAGTGTATCCCGGCCTCTTATAAATCTGCTTGGGCTTGCCGAGGATGTCCGGTTTATACACCTTGTCCATCCATTGGTCAGGCTCGACCTCTTCCATAGCAACCGAAACCGCGGCCTCGCCATAGTTGAGAACACTCATTACGTCCCTCGTGATTTCCTGCGCGAGTTTGGCTTTTTGCGTTTCCGATTTGCCGGGCCAAAGCTTTACGATGACGTGAGGCATGGCTTTCTCCTGTCGAAAGAGTCTCTGAAGAGGAGGCGCAGCGCGACCGTGGCGGCACCGAGTGCGATCAGCGCGCTCACGATGAACGTCGTAGCGAGCCCGAAGCGGCTGCCGATCAGGCCGAGGGCCGGACTGCCGAAGCCGAGCGCCACATCGAGAAACACGGTGTAGGTCCCCATGGCGAGGCCACGGCTTGCTGCCGGTGCGCGGCGCACGGCTTCGACGCCGAGGCCCGGATAAACGAGCGAATAGCCGAAGCCGGTGAGCGCCGCTCCGGCCGCGGCCATAGCGCTGTTGGGCGCGAATCCGATCAGCGCGAGGCCGGCCGCTTCGATCAGAACGCACACGAGCGCCACTCTGGCGCCGCCGATGCGATCCGGCACATGACCGAACAGCAGTCGCGCCGCGACCAGCAAAATCGCGAAAACGGTGAACACGAGCCAGATCGGGCTCCATCCGCGTTGCGCGGCGAGCAGCGATCCGAAAGCGATGATCGCGCCGAATCCGAGCGTGCTGAGCGCCGAGCCAAGTCCGGGAAGCCACACCGCGGCGGCCACGGTTCTGAGCAGCGGTTTGGCGCCGACCTGCGGCGGCACGGACGACAAAAGCGCGACGAATAGGATCGTCGCGGCCGGTATCAGCGTCGTCGCGACCGCCACAGCGGCGAAGCCGCCGGCAGAGTAAAGCACAACGCCTAGCGGCGCTCCAACCGCCAGCGCGGCGAACATCGCCATTCCGACCCAGGCTATGACCCGTCCCGCGTTATTCACGCCGACGAGAACGAGTCCCCAGTTCACCGCGCCCGTGATAAGGAAGCTCTCGGCGCTGCCAAAGAGCGCCCGCCCGAGCAGCAGGATCATCACCGCAACCTTCGGCGCGCCCACGAAATCAAGCGACACGATATAAAAGAGACCGGCCGCAATGGCCGTCAACAAGCCGATGATGACCGCGCGCTTCGAACCCCGCCTGTCGGCGTAGCGGCCCGCCGACACGCGCGACAGCAGCGACGCGCCAAACTGGCTGCCGGTCACAAGGCCTACGATGAATGCCCCGAAGCCGAGATGGTCATGGATATGAAGCGGCAACACGGGTAACGCGAGGCCAATAATCAGAAAGGCGATCAACACGATCGCCATGATCGGCACCAGCGCGGCGACAGATTGATCGGTCGCGACCGGGCGGGTCGAAACGCCGATTTCGTCTTCGAAGTGTCTGTACATGGCTGCCTCGGTCCGGCTTGCGGCCAAGCCGGACTCCTCTTGATAGCTGGTTGGCAATTCGACCGTCCCGCGCCGCTGATGAGACTTGCGGGGCATGGTTCTTATAAGGAGGCTGCCGCTCACCGATTAGCCGGCAAAATACGCATGTACTTATGAATTCATCTCATAGATCGAGCGCGGGATAACAGCACCCTGCGGCGGCTCGCCGGATGTCTGTTGTTGGCACTTCTCGGACATTTCCAGAGATGATCCGCATGTCCGAAGTTGGAGGAAAAGCGGTCGCCCGTCATTTTAAGATCTGAAAGGTTTCAACCTCATCACACTAGACGCTAATCCGAGCTTACTGAACTGACCACGCCACCGTACAGGTGAGTGGGAGAGAACATTTTTCCTTCCGCGGTGCGCTAGTTTTTGGCTTCGGGCGGAGCAAAAACGGAGCAAAAAATCTCAGGGAAAAACCTAAGTCATTGATTTCTTGGCGGTCCCGACAGGACTCGAACCTGTGACCTTCGGTTTAGGAAACCGCTGCTCTATCCGGCTGAGCTACGGGACCATGAGGGTTTTTAGCATTCTGGAGGTAATTTTGCACTTTCGACCGAAACCTTCCGCATTTTGGCGGGAGGAATCAGTCGGGTTGCGGGCAGCGGATCATCACGGGCTTCAGTTATTTTAGTATACCGTAAGCGGAGAGGCGTACTATCCATATAACGGACGCACAAGCACACATGAGGGAGAATGCCTTCGCACGCGGCGATCTGTGTAAAACCCAGGAGGCCAGCCGTAGACGTAGGTCCACCGCTTGGATTCTAGCGTTACAAAGATTTCGACAGCCGTATTAGCAGGCAGCGAAGGGTTCACGAGGAATTTCGCCAGTAGATACTTGTCGCTTTTGTTAAACGCTGTGCAGTATTCGGATTCATAGGGGGTACCGCGTGAAAAGGCGTCGTATTTTACGATGACTTGGCTCGTCGGCAGAGGCAACTTCTTGAGCCGTGGAAGAGCTAAACTAAGCTGATAGCTCAAAAAGCTGATTGTAATCGTGAGCAACAAAGTCGCGCTGAAAGCACGCATGTACCCCCTCCTATCAGCTGCCTGTCGCCCAGGGCACAGTCAATAATAGGTTGCACGAATTTTGCAAGACAATTGACGGACGGCCTCTTTCTTTGTAATTGGCACCATCCATTCCAAGCTGTGGCGGCCCTGTTTAATTGGTCCGGAAGGCGCCGCGTGAGCGCAGGCGCACTGTGATAAATACGGGCGCCGCGCGCGGTTTACCGCCGCAGTGCCGCCGTATTCGCGCCCTTCGCTTGTCGCCATGATGGGCAAGCGGGGCGTGCTTTCGGTCGCGGCCGTTACGGCGGCGGTGTTGTCCATTTCCAATTGCGCTGCACATGCGCAGCAAGCGGCAAACGCCAAGGCCGCTTCGGTGTCGTGCGGCGGCGAGGAGATCGGGCGCGGCAGCGTCGGCCGGGTCGTCGACGGCCGCACCTTTGTGCTCGATGATGGGCGCGAGGTGCGCTTGGCCGGCATCGAGACGCCGCCGCCGTCCGTCGAAGATACCGGCGTAAGAGATACCGGCGACAAGGATACCGGCGTTGAAGGCGCCGGCGTTAAAGCCGCTGGCGCGGCAGCCGGTGGTACAGCGGCCCGCGACGCGCTCGCGGCGCTCCTGACCGGCGCGCCGGTGATCCTGCGACGCGCGGAATTTGCGTCCGATCGTTACGGGCGGCTCTTCGCCTATGTGGACATTGCGCGGCCAGGTTCGCCGCCGCGTTCGGCGCAGGCCGAATTGCTGGCGCAAGGTTTTGCCCGGGTCGGCGATCTCGTCGGTGAACGGACCTGCGCGGCGGAACTCCTTCGCCGGGAGAATGCCGCGCGCAGCGCCAAACTTGGCCTTTGGGCCGATCCGTATTATGACCCGCTCCCGGCGGACCGGCCGGCGGACATTCTGGCGCGGCGTGGTCGCTTTGCCCTGGTGGAAGGCGATGCGGTGTCCGTGCATGGCAGCGGCGCCACCCTCTATGTGAATTTCGGGCGGCGCTGGTCGGAAGAATTCGCAGTCACGATTCGGAAGCGAAACGAGCGTAAATTCGCGGCGGCGGGGCTTGACGTGCACACGCTTTCCGGACGCCGGGTGCGGGTGCGCGGCTTTATCGAGGCGCGTGGCGGTTTTGCGGGTACGCCGTGGCATGCGCCCTGGATCGAGGTGGCGCGGCCGGAGCAAATCGAGACGGTCGACCGCGACGAGACGCGAGTGGTGCGGTGACAGGTCGGGGGTTTTTTTCGTCTTTTTTGGGCCGTGCGGGCCGCTTGACTGCCGGCGCAGCGTTCTTTGCGCTCACCGCGCTGCTGCTCGCCGCCTGCTCGGTCGCTCCGGACATCGGCGCCCCGCAGGCCGCGCTGCCGCCTGCCGCCAAGCCCGCCCCGACCGAGCCCGAGCTCTCGGCCGCGGAGTTGCGCGAGCATCAGCGCATCCTCGCGACCTATGGCGGCGTCTACAACGATCCGCGGCTGCAAGCCATGGTCGAGCAACTGGTCGAGCGCCTGGTGGCGGCCTCCGACCGGCCCGACCTGCACTACCGCGTCACCATGCTCAATTCGCGCTCGGTCAACGCGTTCGCGCTGCCGACCGGACAGCTTTACCTGACCCGCGGCCTGATCGCGCTGGCGAACGACGAGTCCGAGCTGGCTTCCGTGATCGGCCACGAAATGGGCCACGTCATCGCCCGCCACGCCGAACTGCGCGAGGAGCAGATCCGCGACGCCGATCTCTCCAACCGCGTGTTCACCGACGTGGTCAGCAATCCGGAAGCGGGCGCGCTGGCGCTGGCCAGGTCCAAGCTGCGGCTGGCGAGTTTTTCGCAGAAGCAGGAGCTGGAGGCCGACGCCATCGGCATCCGCATCGCCTCGCGCGCCGGCTACGACCCGTACGGCGCCGTGCGCTTCTTGGCGTCGCTCGAGCGCAACTCGGAGCTGAAATCGAAGCAGAGCTCCGCCATCAATCCCGGCGCGCCGGATTTTCTGTCGTCGCATCCGGCGACGCCGCAGCGCATTACCGACGCGCTTGCCGTCGCCCGCCAGTTCAAGCCGCCGGCGGACGATACTCCGGCGCAGCGTGCCCAGGCGCATGACGCTTACCTTTCCGAGATCGACGGTATCGTCTACGGCGAAGATCCAAATGAAGGGTACGTACGCGGCCGGCGTTTCCTGCATCCGCGGCTCGGCTTCACCTTCACGGCGCCCGAGGGTTTTGTGCTCGACAACACCGCCCAGGCCGTTCTGGGCGTCAAGCATGGCGGCGGCGCCGCACTGCGGCTCGACGTGGTACGGGTGCCGGCCGAACAGACCCTCGCTGCTTATCTCACGTCCGGCTGGATCGAGAACATCGATCCGGCGAGCGTCCAGGACATCACCATCAACGGCTTTCCGGGCGCGACCGCGACCGCCAAGGGCGACGAATGGGATTTCCGCCTCTATGCGCTGCGCTTCGGCAGCGACGTGTATCGCTTCATCTTCGCCGCCAAGCGCTTCAATCCCGATATCGACCGCACCTTCCGCGAATCGGTCGGCACGTTCCGCCGCATGACGCTGGCCGAAATCGAGGGGGCCAAGCCGCTGCGGCTGCGCGCGGTCAAGGTCGCGCCGGCCGATACGGTCGAGAAGCTGGCGGCGAAGATGGCCGTGCCCGACCGCCAGGTCGAGCGCTTCCGCGTCCTCAACGGGCTTGACCCCGGCGACCGGCTCAAACCGGGCAGCGAAGTCAAAATCGTGGTCGAATAGCCCGCTTAACCCTCGCCGAAAACGGGGGAGAATCCGCTCGTTTCCGCCTGTTCCGGCCCAACCGGGTGCGCTATGATGGAACCAAGGCCGAATGGCTGAGGGGGGGAAGCGTATGCGCAAGAAACGGCGAGCGATACCGATTGCGGTATCGCTCGGCAGTGTTGGCGCCGTCACGAGCGTCCTCTTTTATTTCAAGCTGACGCCGACGGGCTTGCACCATCCCATCTTCGTTTATCTGCCGCTGATTGCGTTGGTGGCGATGGTCTATGGCAGCGTGGCGGCCTTGATCGGCGCGTCGGCGGCAATTGTGTGCGCGGCTTTTTTCCTCTACGACCCGGCCTATAGTTTCGCGGTCGCCAACGGGCTTGAGGTCGGCGACCTGCTCTGGTTCGCGCTGTTGGCCGTCATTGTGACCAAATGCGCCCGCGCATTGCGGCCATCATCGAAGCTGACCGCAGCGAAATCGCCTTACGGCTGGTCGTAGAGCCGTGGGGTGGCAAATCGTCAGATAAGCAAAGACGCGCGGGCGTTGCGCCGAATAATTTTGCCCACGCGGCGATGCTGGACGGGCGCAATGCCCGCTCTACAGGCTGCCGCCGCGATCAAAATTGCGAGGCGAGCTGATCGAGGCCCATGACGTGGGCCATGCTGCGGACTTCGTCCTTTTGCTCCGACGAAAAGCTCATCAGGAGCGGAATCGCCGCCGATTTGAGATCCTGCACCTCGGTGCTGTTCGGATCGAGCACGCCGGGGCGAACGCCGCGCCGATGCGCCTCATGCGCTCGCGCAAACGCGACGTTGCGCAATGCGGCTTCGACCGCCGGCCACATCTCTTCCTGTTCGGGCGTCAAATGCAGGCGTTGCTTGATGCTGGCGATCTGCGCGTCGTCGAGCATGGCGCCCGGCCGACTGGCGAGATGCGAGACGGGATGCGGCTTTGGGATGCCGGCAAGCTGAGCGGGCTTGGCCGGCGGGGCGGCAGCGGCAGGAGGCAGGGACGGAGGTGGCAGTGGCGATTCTGCCGGTTCGGCGGCGGCCGGCTCTGCCGGCGGGGGCGTCATTTCCGGATGCGGCACCATGGGCTCCGGCTCGAACAGCGCGAGTTCGGTCGGGCCGAGCACCATCGCCGCGCCGGCCGGCGCATCGGCGTGGGATGCCGGCCCCGGCGTCGCTTCCGCAATATTCATGTTTTCCGGAAACCGCAGGGCGATTGCTTGGGCGGCCGAAGGCGCTTGCCCGCCACGCACCGCCTGCGCATTCCAGTTGCCGATCAGGTAGCCGATAGCGGCCGCAACGAGCGTCAGAAAAAGGCGGCCTTGCCAGGCCGATTTCCGCCGCGTCCGCCGCATGCTTGGCGCCCCTCGATCCCCTGTTCGCTAGCTATGTCCTTTCAAATGAAGCTTAATTTATGACTAATCAGAGGATTTTTGCCGGCCGAACCGGCCGTGCTCTGCTGTGGTGGAAGGCGCACCAGGGGCCGCCGGACGCGCAAAACAGAGCAAAAGGCCCGGCGGTGGCCGGGCCCTTTCACCATTGAGACGATGACTGTGAAAGGCTTACGCGGCCTCTTCGGCCACCACGGCCTCCTCGTCCGCTTCGGGCTTGGGACCGCGGCGTGGGCCCTTGGCCAGCGCCGCTTCGATCTCCTTGATGGCTTCCGTCTCGGTGATCCGCTGCACCGCCGAGATCTCCCGCGACAGCCGGTCGAGCGCCGCTTCGTACAGTTGCCGCTCCGAGTAGGACTGCTCCGGCTGGGTCTCCGAGCGGTACAGATCGCGCACCACCTCGGCGATGGCGACGATATCGCCGGAATTGATTTTGGCCTCGTATTCCTGAGCGCGGCGCGACCACATGGTCCGCTTGATCCGCGCGCGGCCCTTGAGCGTCTCGAGTGCACGCTTGATCAGCGGCGTCTCGGCAAGCTTGCGCATGCCGACGGAGGCGACCTTGGCGGTCGGCACCCGCAGCGTCATCTTGTCCTTGACGAAGTTGATGACGAACAGTTCGAGCCGGGCTCCGGCGACCTCTTGTTCCTCGATGGCCACGATCTGACCGACGCCGTGGGCCGGATAGACGATGAACTCGTTGGTCTTGAAGCCTTGTCGCTGCGTAGTCTTCTTCACGGTCATTCCCAAAGTTGCTCCTTCCGCCTCCGGCTTGCGCCGATGCGCGGGCTTTGCCACGCCCACCCGACTGCGAGTGATTGCATGCGTGGATCGTGATGGCCTCCGGCTCGCGCGGGAGGAGGATTTTGTTGCCTTCCGGTTCATGCCGGCAGCACTTTTCTTAGAAGGACGACGAGTTTTCTCTGCCACTGCTCTCGCGTGGTTCACACGCCTCTTTTGACGATTCCTCGAAAAATCCCCGGACAAATTGGCCCCACATAGGGGCGGAGCGCGATATCGGGGGTGTTTTCCATTATATAGCCGGGGTTATAGCACATTTTCCGCCAAAATCAAAGGTTTATGGGCCTGCGAAAGCGTCGCATCCCGGTATTTCTTAATAAGAGTAAACGTTGGAAATTCCCAAGCGTTGCCAGGGCTAATCGCCGGCGCCCGGATTGGGCGAAAAGTGCTCTTCGAACTTGTTGGGCTTGCCTTCCCACTGCTTGGCGTCGGCAGGCGGCTCCTTCTTGGCGGTAATATTCGGCCAGGCCTTGGCGTATTCTGCGTTGAGCGCCAGCCACTTGTCGGCGCCCGGCTCGGTGTCGGGCTTGATCGCCTCGACCGGGCACTCGGGCTCGCAGACGCCGCAATCGATGCATTCTTCGGGATGAATGACGAGCATGTTCTCGCCCTCGTAGAAGCAATCCACGGGGCAGACTTCGACGCAGTCCATGTATTTGCATTTGATGCAATTGTCGTTGACGATGTAGGTCATCTGCGCACTCTAAATCGCTTTTTGGCGAGCACCGCTCCTAGCGCATGGGTCAATGGCGCGCAAGTTGGCCGCCCGCCCCCTGGCGGCGATCTCATCCGTCAGGTCCTCATATAGCGTCTCGCCGCTGCCAGCGGGACCCCTGCGCTCGCGAAATCCGCGGATTTTGACCACCCGGACGCTGCGCTCCAACGCAACCGTGATGACGTCGCCGGTGCGAACCATGCGGCCGGGTGCGTCAATCCGCATGCCATTGATCCGCACATAACCCGAACCGGTCAGCGCGGCCGCGGCACCACGGGTGCGCACCAGGCGGGCGTGCCAGAGCCAGCGATCGATGCGTTGCCGGTCGATTTCGTCCGGCACTCAGTGGCGCTCCTTGGCTTCGGCCTCGAGTTGGGCCTTGAGCGCGGCGAGCTTGGCGAACGGAGAATTTGGATCGGGCGCTTTTTCCCGCTCGGGGCGGTCGGATCGGGCCGGCCGCGGCCGGTGCTCCTGCTCGCGGGGTTGGCGGTCCGGGCGATCCCGGCGATGCTCGCCCTCCTGGCGCCGGCGGTGAGGCGGTGGACGGCCCCGCCGACCGGAAACCGGGCTGTCGTGCTGCTCGGCGGGTGTTTCGCCAGTTTGGGTCTGGGCCTGGCCGTGCTCCACCGGCGTTGCTGCCGCGTCCCGTATCGGCGCGCGGGGCTCACGGTTGTCGCGGCGGCGCTCGCGTGGACGGCGCGGCCTGTCGGACCGGCTCGGCCGCCACACCTCCACCATGAGAGGTTCCGCCTGAGCGGGCGTCGGCTCCGTTGCGGGCGCTTGCTCCGTTGCAGTCTCGGCGGCCATTGCGGCGGCGGTAGCCTCCTGTGGCGCAGATTCCGTCGAACGGCCAGCGCTTTCGGCGAGGTCGGCGGCAACGGCCGGTTCCGGCGTCGGCTCGGGGTCAGTTCCGGTCGCCTCCATCGCCTGCGGCTCGTCGGCCGGCAATGGATCTTCTGGCGATGCAGACGATAGCAATTGTGGCGATGCAGACGGAGTTTCGGCCGACAGCGCACCCGCGTCGGAGGCTTCCGCTTGGTTCGAGGCCGCCGCTGGGTGAGATGAAGCGGTATCTTCGGCCTTTTCAGCCTCTTTCTGCGGCACAGGCTCGGGCGGCTTCGGCCGCTGCTCCATGCGGTAGCCCAGCGAGCGCAATACCGAGGCGAAATCGTCGCCGGCAGCGCCGATCAACGAGGTCATGCCGTTGACAATGGTAAAGCCGCCGCCCGGAAAGGCCGCGGCCGGTTTCGGTCCCGGAGCTCCCTCGCGCCACGCCAGCGCCGGCCGGATCAGGTCGGCAAGCCGTTCAAGAATGTCGACCCGCACGGCGCGTTCGCCGCACATCCGGTAGCCGGCCATGCGGTAGAGCGACGGATCGATGTCGCGGTTGAGCGGTATCGAGGTGCGGCCGCTGGCCGCCAGATGCAACAGATCGTCGATCGCTTGCGTCTGCGCCTGGTCATGCGACAGCGCCCAGAGTTGCACGGCGAGCGCGCGCGGGCCGGGCTTGAGCAGGGCGGGCGTGTAAACATGATAGGCGCCGAAGCGCACGCCGTATTTGCGTAAAGTCGCGCGTTCGGGCTGCTGCAGCCCTTTGACCTCGTCCGCAACCTTCGTTCGCTCGAGGACGCCGAGCGCCTCGACCACCTGAAAAGCGACACCGCGCGCGATGCCGCTGATATCGGCTGCCGCTGAAAGCTCGAACAAAGGTCCAAGCATCGTCTCGACATGGCTCTTGAGCCAGCGGTCGAGCCGCTCCTGCACGCCGTCGCGCGGCGCCCCTGTCAACTGCTCGTCGGCAATCAGACGCACGCGCGGACGCAACAGCTCCTCGCCGGCGAACAGCTTGCCGACGGCGGCGCCGGTCCAGCGGATCGTGCCGTCGGCGGCGAGAACGAATTGCGCGTCGGAGGCGGCTGCGAGCCGCGCGGCGCGCGCGGCAATTTCACCCGCGAGCGCCTTCTGCGCGGCGTTCTGCAGCGCCTTGGCCTCGGATCCGCCCGATGCGGCGTCGGCCACAAAGACGAAGCCGTCGAGCCGGCCGATGACGTGACCTTCGACGACCACTTCGCCGGTCTTTTTGATTTGCGGCTCGAGTTCGGCGTTCTCGCGCAGCCGCCGCATCAGCACGCTGGTGCGGCGATCGACGAACCGTTCGGTGAGCCGCTCGTGCAGCGCGTCGGACAGCTTGTCCTCGACGGCGCGCGTTACCTCTTGCCAATGCTCCGGATCGCCGAGCCAATCCGGCCGGTTGGCCGCGAAGGTCCAGGTCCGGATATGGGCGATCCGCGTCGATAACGTATCGATGTCGCCGTCGGTGCGGTCCGCCATCTCGACTTGGCGGGCGAACCAGTCGGTATCGATGCGGCCGTCGCGCATCAGGAAGCCGTAGACGGTGACGACGAGCTCGGCGTGGTTGGCCGGCGCGATCTTGCGGTAGTCGGGAATCTGGCAGACGTCCCATAGGCGCTCGACGTCGGCGCGCGTCGTGGTCAGCGCCCGCACCTCGTCTTCCCGCGACGCATGTTCCAGAACCAGAATATCCTCGGCGACCGGAGCGCGCGCGAGCGCGGTCTCGGTCGGCGCTGCGGCCAGCGCCGCCTGCAAGGCGCCGATCGAGGAGAAGTCGAGATCGGTGTTGCGCCATTGCACGAGCTTGACCGGCTCGAACGTGTGCGCTTCGAGCGCCTGGGCGAGTTCGGGCTCGAACGGCGGACAGCGCCCGGTGGTGCCGAAGGTGCCGTCGCGCATCGCGCGTCCGGCGCGCCCGGCGATCTGGGCGAATTCCACTGGGTTGAGCTTGCGGAACTGATAGCCGTCGAATTTCCGGTCGGACGCGAACGCGATGTGGTCGACGTCGAGGTTGAGACCCATGCCGATGGCGTCGGTGGCGACAAGGTAATCGACTTCACCGGACTGGTAGAGCGCGACCTGGGCGTTGCGCGTGCGCGGCGACAGCGCGCCAAGCACGACGGCCGCACCGCCGCGCTGGCGGCGAATGAGTTCGGCAATGGCGTAAACTTCCTCGGTCGAGAACGCGACGATGGCGGAGCGGCGCGGCAGGCGCGTCAGCTTCTTCTCGCCGGCGAAACTGAGCGTCGACAATCGCGGCCGGCTGACGATGCTGGCGCCGGGAAGGAGCCGCTCCACGATCGGCCGCATGGTGGCGGCGCCGAGCACCAGCGTCTCCTCGCGGCCGCGCCGATGCAGCATGCGGTCGGTGAAGACGTGGCCGCGCTCGAAATCGGCGGCGAGCTGGATTTCGTCGACCGCCACGAACGCCGTGTCGAGATCGCGCGGCATGGCCTCGACGGTGGCGACCCAGAACCGCGGATTCGGCGGCTTGATCTTCTCCTCGCCGGTAATCAGCGCTACCGCGTCGGCGCCGCTGCGCTCGACCGCGCGGTTGTAGACCTCGCGCGCCAGGAGACGCAGCGGCAGTCCGATCAGCCCCGACGAATGCGCCAGCATGCGCTCGATGGCGAGGTGGGTTTTGCCGGTGTTGGTTGGGCCAAGGACGGCGGTGACGCCGGCGCCGCGGGCACGCAACTCACGATCGGCAGGCGGCGAAAACGAAATCGGCATTCAATGGTCCGGCATTCATGTCGCCTGACTGGGAGCGCGGTCCGACGGGGCGGCCTCAAGGCAACGGCGAGGCGGCCTTTGTATCACAATGCGACGCTGCAAAGTCCCGTATAATCGCTGTGCTTAAGGTGTGGAACGAGTCTGGAACGAATCGCGGCCGAATCGCTGACTCGCGAGCTGTTCGATTTTGTTCACCGCGAGATATGGCAAGCTCGGCACAAGGCAATACCACATCGGGTGTCTGAGGCGTTTTTCGCACCGGCCAACCACGCCCAGAACGTTAACACGGCGGCTGACCACGATTCTGCAAAGAGTCAAGGGCGCCCCTCCTGTGGATAACGGGGAAGGGTGGCGCGCCGCCGCTGCGGGCGGGCAGCCGTATGGCATCGGCGCAAGTGCCACGCCTCCCATCACTGGCTCTTGGCAAAAGCATGCGGCGGCTGTGCGACGGTCACGAACTGCTTCGCCTGCAAAATGCCGGGGCCGAGCGGCGTCGGCATTGAAACGCGGAATGGCACCAGCACACGCGTGCCGGCAATCGGCGCCAGCCATACTTCGGCGTCGCGCAGTTCGATCAGGTATCTGACGGCGGAGCGGCCGGGGACGTACCCGGAAATTGGACGGAAATAGAGCGCGCAGACCACGGCCGGTCCTTCGTATCCGCGTTCCGCCTTGACGGTTTCGATGCGCTTGAACTCGCTGTGCAGGTCGTAGCGGACGCGGCCGTCGAAGACCGCGACTCGGCGCTGGCAGGCCGCCGGGCTCACCGGGTCGCCGTTGCCGCCGACGCGCGAGAGCGCCGAGGTCATCGGATCGACCACGCCGCGGACATCGGCCTCGGTCACAGGAATGCGGTCCGGAAGCGGCAAGAGCGGCGGCTCGGCGCTGAAATTGGTCACGTTGCCGCCGGTGAGCGCGATGTGCACCTCGTCGACATGGCGGTCATCGATGATGGTCGCCGCATAATTGGTCGGCACCGGGCCGGCGCCGCTCATGGTCCCGCTCGCCGCGCCGGTGCCTTTGGCGCCGGAGAAGAGTCTCAATACTCCTGCCGTCGACCCGCTGGCGGTGGCCGTGTAGGCGGTGTCGGAAATCTCGACCACCCAATTGCCGTGGCCGACCGGGATGCCGGAAACAGTAGCGACGTATTCGGCCTCGAGCCGGCCCTGCGCGCCCGCGGCGTGGCTCGCATCCGCTGCCAGGGCCGCCAACAGGCAAGCCGCCACGGCCGCCGCCGTCGGCGTGCTCGACTTGGCATAGCGAGGCAAGCAACGGGACAGGGCCAAGAGGCTTTCGTCCTTGAAATGAATTTCGACCCATCGGGTTCAAGCAATCACGCCCTGGTGGTGCATGGGGACACCGGCCAATGCACGCCGCTTGCGGAACTTGGCAAGTTCTTGGCAAGTTCTTGCAAGTCTCTTGTCGGGGATTACGTCGTTTCTGTGGTTTTTGCCTCATCTAAAGGCGGGCGGCGCGCCAACCTGGCTGGCCGGATGCGCGCTTGACGGTGACCCGGAAGCCACACTATAGCCTGCCAAATCTTCACCGACCCGTTCGTTTCCAGCCGCCGCTGGATGCGGCAAATTCAAAGGAATTTCGACCATGCCGTGGCGTTGCGAGCTGACCGGAAAGACGCGCCAAATCGGCCACCGCGTCAGCCATTCGAACCGCAAAACCAAGCGGCGCTTCCTGCCGAATCTATTGAACGTCACGCTGATGTCGGAAGCGCTTGGCCGCTCGGTGCGGTTACGCATCTCGGCCAATGCGCTGAAAACCGTCGATCACCGCGGCGGCCTCGACGCCTTCCTGGTCAAGGCGAAGGACGCCGAGCTGTCGCCGCGTGTCCGCGACCTCAAGCGCGAAGTGCTCAAGAAGCGCGCCGCGGCGGCATAACCGCCGCCTGTCGCGCATTATAGCGCGTAGGATGGGTTGAGCGGAGCGAAACCCATCGTACAGCGTCGCGGCTTGATGATGGGTTTCGCAAGGGCTCAACCCATCCTACGAACTTGCCGCGTTGAGCAGCGTCGTCACCTCGTAGAGCGCCGGTTCGATATCGCAGAGCAGCGCGAGCGCCTGATCGGTTTGGCCCGCCGCAGCGCAAGCCTCGGCCGCACGCGCCATGTCGGCCGCCACCCGCAACTGCGCGACAATGCGGCGCGCGAGTTCGTTTGGGCGCGGGGCTTGCGGACCGGCCATTCAGCGCGCCATCGCCTCGGCCAGAATGACGATGCAACGGCGCTGCCGCGCATCGCCGATGCTCATGAACGCTCTGGTCAACGCCAGTCCGTCGGCGCTCGTCAGGAAATCCGACATGTACGATGGCAGCGCCGCGTGCCTGCTGCCGGACGTGGGAAAATCCTCGAAAAAGAAGCTGACCGGCACCTGCAGGATTTCAGCGAGCTGCTGCAAGCGGCCGGCGCCGATGCGGTTATGGCCTTTCTCGTATTTCTGCACCTGCTGAAACGAAACGCCGAGCCCCGCGGCGAGTTGCTCTTGCGACATATCGAGCATCAATCGCCGCATCCGCATGCGGACGCCGATTTGCCGATCAGCCGCGTTGGGACTCCTCTTCCCCATGCTCAATGCCACCGTACGATCGTGCCGCATTTGGCAGTCAAACGCCCCGACATTCGTTCAGCAAGCGTAGCCCGGAGTGCGCGAGTGCAATCCGGGATTGGTGGTCAAGTGCACAAAACAAAGGGAGTTGAAAAGACGAAACGCCATATGGCCCTGCCGGGAGATCAGGATGCGATATGCCCCAGCCTTGAAATCAGATTGGAAGCGGGACTGGAAAAGATTTGTTACGGGCGAGCGATGAGGCAGGCTAAATGCGGCGGCTCACCGCACCCGCGAGTGCGCCAGGAGACTGCTGAAACGCGCGGCTTCCTCATGCAGGAACTTGCCGAGCTGCTTCGAGTCCATATAGAAAATATCGACGCCTTGCTTGGCGAAGGCATCGCGGACTTGTGGCAGCGCCAGAGCCTTGGCGATTTCCCTATCCAGGCGGGTGATGATTGGCGCTGGCGTGCCGCCCGTGGTCATGAAGCAAATCCAACTATCTATCTGCAATTGAGACAATCCCGCCTCTGCCGACGTCGGGACGTCGGGAGCAAACGACGAACGTTGCGGCGATGTCACCGCCAATGCCCGCAGCGCCCCGTTGCGGACCTGCGGCAACAGCAGCGGAATGGTGCCAACCGCCAAGTCTACCCGGCCCGCGATCAGGTCCGGTATGGCCTTGATATTGCTTTCGTAGGGCACAAAGGTCAGGTCGATGCCGCCGTATTGCGCCAGCATTTCTGCTGCGAGGTGATTGGGCGTGCCGATCACCGATATCGCGATGCTCACGGATTTCGGTTTTTGCTTCGCGACGGCGATGACGTCGGTGATGGTCTTGGCGGGAAAAGCCGGCGACGCGACCAGCAGCATTTTCGCCGAAACCGCCATCGCCACCGGCACGAGGTCGCGCTCGTAGTCGAAGCCGGGATTTGGCAATAGCGTCGGGTTGACGGCCGCGTTCGCGCTGGTGACCAAAATCATATGGCCATCGGGCTCCGCCCTGGCCACCGCGCCGGCCGCAATATTGCCGCCGCCACCGGGCCGGTCTTCCACCACCACGGGCACGCCGATGGACGCGGCGAGGTCATTCGACAGCTCGCGCGGCACAATATCGACCAAACCGCCGGCCGCCGTGATCACCTCGAATCTGAGCGGCTTGTTGCCCGGCCAGTCCTGGGCACCGGCCGCCACCGGCGCCGCACAGAGCAAGCTAGCAACTAAAGCCGCTAATGCCTTCATTGCCTGCACTGCCCGGATCGGCCGTATTTCGTTGACGCAGCAACCTCTTAGTGTAGTTTACGGAGTCGGGCAAGCGCGTAGCGCGACTGTCAAGTATCCCATTGCGCGCCCGGCGCGGTCAGCTTTCGAAGTGACGGAGGCCCTTAGTGGATTTGCGTCAGCTTCGTTACTTCGTCGGGATCGTCCAGGCCGGCAGCGTGTCGCGGGCCGCCGATCGGCTGCACGTTGCGCAATCCGCGATCAGCCATCACCTCGGCATGCTGGAAGCGGAGTTGGACCGGGAACTGGTCACGCGCGGACCAAAAGGCATTCTGCTCACCGAAGCGGGAAGCGTGCTCTACCGTCATGCCGAGGCAATCCTACGGCATCTGGAATTTGCCAAACGAGAATCCCAGAGCGCGCCTAATAAAGTCCCTTCAGGGCGCGTCTCTATCGGACTTCCACATGCAATAGCGTCGATCTTGAGCTACGAATTATTTATACGGGTACGAAGCGTGTACCCGCAGATCGCGCTACATCTCAGCGATGGAAACAGTTCGCTGCTGCGCGAACGGCTGCTCAACGGCCGTCTCGACATCGCCGTGCTGTTCGCCGACCGACACGAGCGCGGCCTTGCGGTCGAACCGCTGCTGTTGGACGAACTGTTCTATGTGACGGCGGACTCGGATACTACGCCGATACGACTTGCCGAAGTGCCGCAACGTCCGCTGTTGGAATGCGGTCCCGGCAGCAACAGTCGGCATGTCGCTGAGGCGGCGTTCAAGCAATACGGAATCACCGTCACGCCGATTGCCGAATTCGACACATTGAGCGCGCTTCGCAGCGCCATCGCGTCCGGTATCGGCAACGCGATCCTGTCATGGTCCGCGCTTTACGACGGCGATCGGGAAATAGCGCTCAATCACCGGCGCATTGCCGACGCGAAGCTGGTTCGGACTATTGCGCTGTGCTTTTCCGAGGTGGTCGAGCGCACCGCCGCGATCGACGCCGTAGCGAAGACTTTGAAATCGCTGGTCCGCGAACCGGTCGAAAGCGGCACTTGGCAGGGGGTCTCGCTGATTGAGCCGAGCCGTGAGCCGGAGCGTGCGCGGGTCCCCGCAACAGCGAACGCGGACGCGGCAGAGGATAACGGGAACCGGCTGCACCCGCGAGCTGGGCGCCGAGCCGAAGATCATGAGTCCGAGCGAGCTTGACGCCTTCATTGCCGCCGATACGCAACGCTGGGCGAGGGCCGTCAAATTCTCCGCGGCACAAGTCGATTGATGCCGTAGAATGAATATTTCATAGTCAATTCAATATC
>JASHPU010000032.1 GCA_030037885.1 Xanthobacteraceae bacterium
GCATCGAGCCGCAGGTCCTGATTGACGCTGATGCCGACGAGCGGCGACAGATCGAACACGCCGGACATCGCATAGGCCGCCGACACCAGGTCGGACGGCGCCTTGGGATAGAGCGACGCCCAATCGGTCGCCACCATGGCGGCGGCGAGGTGACCGCCGGCGGAATGTCCGTACACCAGCATGCGGCTGCCGAGCCGCTGCCATAGAAACGCGCAGGCACGGCGGATTTGTTCGACGATCTCCGCAATGCTGACGTTCGGGCACAGATCGTAACCCACGACGGCGACGGTGGCGCCGCTTGCGTTCAAGCCGCGCGCCATCTGGCTGAACGTTGCGGGCTCGAGCGAGCGCCACCAGCCGCCATGAACGAATATGCCAAGCGGCGCCCGGTCGGCTTCTTCCGCGGCGAAAAGATCGATCGTCTGGCGCGGCGTGTCGCCATAGGCCAGCCCCAGTTCGGCGCGGCCGGCTTTCAGCATCTCGGCTCGATAGTCTTCGGCCTCGTGCGCCCAGCGCAGAAAAATTTCGGCGTGTTCCGGCACGCGCGCACGGTTGTTGTATTCGGCCTCCAAATCCAGCTCGGCCATCGCCACCTCCTCGGGGTTGGCGCGAGATTGCGGCAAGGCGGCAACGCCGGCAAGACGCGCCGGACTCCACAGCGGACGGAAATCTGCTACGGAGGCGCCATGAAAGTCGACGGCAAACCGATGCGCACCATCTGGGTCGAGCCCGACGGCCGGTCGGTGGGCATCATCGATCAGACGGCCTTGCCGCATCGTCTGACCACCGCGCGCCTCACCACGCTCGACGAAGCCGCCCACGCGATCCGCGCCATGCTGATTCGCGGCGCGCCGTTGATCGGCGCAACGGCGGCCTATGGCGTCTGTCTGGCAGTGCGCCAGGACTCTTCAGACGATTCGCTCGACCGCGCCTACGCGGTGCTGATCGCCACGCGGCCGACCGCGATCAATCTCAAATGGGCGCTCGACGAGATGATGGCCGCGCTGCGCAACCGGCCGCGCGCCGAACGCAGCACCGCCGCCTACCGTCGTGCCGCCGAAATTTGCGAGCAGGACGTCGCCATCAATACCGCGATCGGCCGCAACGGACTGCCGCTGATCGAGGCGATCGCGGCGCGGAAGAAATCCGGCGAGCGGGTCAACGTGCTGACCCATTGCAATGCCGGCTGGCTGGCGACGGTCGACGTCGGGACCGCGACCGCGCCGATTTATCTGGCGTACGACAGCGGAATTCCCCTCCATGTCTTCGCCGATGAAACCCGGCCGCGCAATCAGGGGGCTTCGCTCACCGCGTGGGAACTCGGCAAGCACGGCGTGCCGCATACCGTGATCGCCGACAATGCCGGCGGCCATTTGATGCAGCACGGCCTCGTCGATCTCGTCATCGTCGGTACCGACCGCGTCGCCGCCAACGGCGACGTGTGCAACAAGATCGGCACCTATCTGAAAGCGCTGGCGGCGTGCGACAACAACGTGCCGTTCTACGTGGCGCTGCCGTCGCCGACCATCGATTTCACGGTCGTGGACGGTGTTGCCGGGATTCCCATCGAGCAGCGCGGCGCCGACGAGGTGGCGAGCATGACCGGCCGCACCGCGGACGGCCGGATCGAGACCGTCCGCATCGTGCCCGAGGGTTCGGCCGTCGCGAACTACGGCTTCGACGTGACGCCTGCCCGCCTGGTGACCGGCTTGATCACCGAGCGCGGCGTGATCGCCGCCGCGCCCGCCGCGCTCGCCGGGGCTTTTCCCGACCGCGCCGGCAAGGCAGAATAAGGCGCTCGTTCAAGTCGCCTGCCCGGCTGAAAGCGTGTCGCGTGCGTAAACTCGAGCATCGCCCCTTAGCCAACCTGCCGCTGCCCGGCATCCTGGCCATGAGCGTCCGCTCGCTGACGGCAGCGCTGCCGGTCGACGGCCGGCAATCGCCGACCGCGCTCGCCGTTGCGCGCGGCACCGCGCGTTACCTGCATGCGCTTGGCTATGGCGTGATCGGTGAATTGCCGTTGCCGTCCGGCCGCCGCGCCGATCTGGTGGCGCTCGGCGGCAATGGCGAGATCATCATTGTCGAAATCAAATCGTCGGTCGCTGATTTTCGCGCCGATCAGAAATGGACGGACTACCGGCGCCATTGCGACCGGCTGTACTTCGCCACGGTGCTTGACGTTCCACGGGCGATTTTCCCGGCCGATGCCGGGCTGATCGTCGCTGACGCGTTCGGCGCTTCGATCATCGCCGACGCGCCCGAGCATCGTCTCGCCGCGGCGACGCGCAAAACCGTCATGCTGCGCTTTGCCCACGCCGCCGCGTTGCGGCTGCAAGCGCTGGCCGACCCGCAGGGGCCCTATGCGGTGGAGACGTGAAGCGCCGGATAGCGCTCAGCCTTGAGCCGATCGAGCGAGTCGCGCAGCACGCCCAAGTTCACCGGCTTCGGGATCGACTCCCAGACTTTGAACTTGAGCGATTCGGCGACCCGTCGGCTGTCGCCGCATGTGGCGTCGTCGCAGCCGCTGATGATGATGACCGTGGCCTTGCAGCCTATCACCCAGAGATGCCGCAACAAGTCGACGCCGGCGTGCTCGCCGAGCGAAAGATCGAGCGTAATGCAGTCGAAGGCGTTGTCCTGCACCAGCTGCGCCGCCTCGTCGTAGGTCGCGGCGCCCGCCGGCACATAACCGGCTTTGGCGGCGACCCGGCAGATGATCATGCGATGCAGATTGTCGTCGTCGATGACCAGAAGACGTGGCGCACCAGCTCGCGGCACGACGGTTGCGCCAGGCAACCCGTCCTGGTCCGCCGCGCTCATGTCCGCCTGCTGCAACATCCCGATCCCCACCGCAACGTACAATCACAGCTCGGCCGGCATAATAGGCGAGGTGCGCGAAATTTGGCTTAATGGGTTCGGTACAATTCGAGCTTCCGCAAAGCGGCGCGAATGCGGTTAGTCAGCGGTAAACGCTCGCGAAGCCCCGTCGAGCGGGAGTGCGAAACGCTGCGAAGCAGCAGGAATGGATTTATTTGGGCGCGCGCTTGGCCAGGATGCGCTGCAGCGTGCGCCGGTGCATGTTCAGCCGCCGCGCGGTTTCCGAGACGTTGCGGCCGCACAATTCGTAAATGCGCTGAATGTGTTCCCAGCGCACCCGGTCGGCCGACATCGGATTTTCCGGCGGCTCGATCTTTCTGTTGTCGATCGCCAGCAGCGCCGCGGCGACATCGTCGGCATCGACCGGCTTGGCCAAGTAATCGACAGCGCCGAGCTTCACCGCGTTCACCGCCGTGGCGATATTGCCGTAGCCGGTGAGAATGATGGCGCGTGCCTCCGGGCGGCGCTTCTTCATGGCGGAGATCACGTCGAGGCCGTTGCCGTCGCCGAGCCTCATGTCGACGACCGCGAAAGCCGGTGCCGCCCTTTCCACCTGCAACAGCCCATCGGCCACCGATTCGGCCGTGGTGACGGAAAAGCCTCGGCCCTCCATGGCCCGCGCCAGGCGCTGCAGGAACGATTTATCGTCTTCGACGATTAGGAGTGAACGTTCGTTGGGAAGCGTTCCGGACACTGCATTGGTCATGGCAATCTACTCCGCCGACACGTGATGCCGGCCCCACGCGATGCGCGACGCCGCCCCGGAATTTCTTTTGCAGTATCGCTGCAATCACGGGCGGCTGCAATCAACTTACGCCGCATGCGGCAGGGCGCATCAGTCAACAATGAGCCGACAATCGCGCCAATCCTTGACTCACAATTAAGCGGCCGGCACCGCGGGCTCAAGAGGGGGCGATGGCAGCGGCCGCTCGAAAACGGCGCGGTTCCAGGCGATCTTGATGGTAGCGCCGTGCAGCGGCGGCGCCTGGTTGATCAGCGACAGCTTGGCCCCCGATCGTTCCAACAGCGTCTTGGCGATGAAAAAGCCAAGCCCGAGCCCGAATACCGTCTCGCCGTCGCCCTCGGCGCTGCGCGGCTCGGGCCGCCGGTGGGTCACGTAGGGCGCCCCGAGGCGAACCAGCACTTCGGGCGCAAAGCCCGGGCCGTCGTCGCTGATGGTGATGGAGACGTCGTCATCGCCCCACTGAGCGAAGATTTCGACCCGGCTGCGGGCAAAATCGACGGCGTTTTCGATGATGTTGCCAAGCCCGTAACGGATCGCCGGATTGCGGGCCCCGACCGGTTCTCCGGCCCGGTTCGGCGGCAGCGTCACGCTGACCGAAACGCCGAAATTGCGGTGCGGTGCGGCGGCCTCCTCGATCAGCGCCGACAGCGGCAAGCGATCGAACGGCTCGCCGGTCGGCAGTTCGGTGAGCTTGGCCATGATCTCGCGGCAACGCTGCGCCGCCTCGCGCAACAGCTTCACATCGTCCGCATAGGGCGATTTCGGATCGAGCATGCGCTCGATTTCCCGAACCACCAGCGTGATGGTGGCGAGCGGCGTGCCAAGCTCGTGGGCGGCGGCGGCGGCGAGGCCGTCGAGCTGGGAGAGATGCTGCTCGCGCGCGAGCACGAGTTCGGTGGCGGCCAGCGCATCGGACAGCTGGCGCGCCTCCTCGGCGACCTGCCACGTGTACACGCCGATATAGCCGATGGCGAGCAGGATCGAGAACCAGACCCCGACCATGTAGATTTCCGGCAGTTCCAGGCCGTGCGGCGTTTCCCACGGCAGGTCGTAATGAAAGAACACCAGCACCGTCGCGCACAGCATGGCGAAGGTGCCGATCAGGAGCGTCATCCGCGGCGGCAGCGCCGTGGCCGAGATCAGAACCGGCCCGAGCAGCAGGAACGAAAACGGGTTCTCCAGGCCTCCGGTGAGGTAAAGCAGCGCCGCAAGCTCGGCGATATCGAAACTGAGCAGCCAGGCGGCGCGGTCCGGTTCGAGCCATTGCGTCTTGGGAAAGCCGATACGTAAAGCAACGTTGAGGAGCGCCGCGACTGCGATCACCGCAATGCACGACCAGATCGGCACCACCACGTATTCGAGACCGAAATGCACCACGAACAGCGCCGCCAGCTGGCCGAATACGGCGAGCCAGCGCAGGCGCACCAGCGTGTCGAGGCGCACGTTGCGCGGCCGATCGTAGCTTCGCGGCAGCCCGAACATGCGTTCAATGTAGCGGCTGGCTGCGCCCAATCCAAACCCGCAAACGTGCCGCTGGCGCCGGCCTTTGCGATGAGCGAAACTGCACCGCAACCGCCTCTTTGGGAGCACCGCAATGGCTTACGATCTCGATCAGTTCATCGCCGATTGCCGTTCCATCCTGTCGCGCGATCCCGGTCCGAGCGGCCGCGAACAGGTCCGCACCAGGCTTGAAACCCTGCTGCGCAATCCGGACTTCATCCGCGAGCACTGCGGCGAGGACACCCCGCGCGGGCTGCACGTGCTGTACGAGGATCCGAAGCTCGGCTTTTAGATCCTCGCCCACATCAACGAGAAAGCACGGGTGTCGCCGCCGCACGATCACGGCGCCTCATGGGCCATCTACGGGCAAGCGACCCATCACACCGACATGACCGAATGGGAGCGCGAGGATAACGGCGGCGACCCGAAACACGCGAAGCTCAAGCCGGTCACGAAATACCGCCTCACGCCCGGCCATGCCGGCATCTATCAGGACGGCAAGATCCATTCGATCGATTATCCGGACGACGCCCGGTTCATTCGCGTCACCGGCACCAATCTGGATCGTATCGACCGCGTGCGCTTCGACCTGAAAACCGGCGAGGTGCACCAGATGACGGCGCAGCAGGCGACGTGAGCGCGCCGGTCAGTGACGCGGCCGCCGAATGCGCGCGGCCGCAAGCCCATGCATCGTCGGCAACGCCGCCAAAAGTGGACGCCCGCCGGCTCCGCGCCATGCTGGCCGACGGCCGCGAGCTCGCGCTCGTGGACGTGCGCGAGGAGCTTATCTTTTCGCAGCATCATCTGCTGCTGGCACGCTCGGTGCCGCTGAGCCGTTTCGAGCTGAAGTTCGCCGCGCTGGTGCCGCGGCGCACAACGCGCGTGGTGCTGTGCGATGACGGCGACGGCCTTGTCGAGCGCGCCGCCGCAATCCTTCTCCGCAACGGCTATGCGGACGTCGCCGTCCTCGATGGCGGAGTGGCGGCTTGGCGGGAAGCAGGCTTCGAGCTGTTTTCCGGGGTCAATGTGCCGAGCAAGGCGTTCGGTGAGTTCGTCGAGCATGGCTGTCGCACGCCCAGCATCGCCGCCGAAGAACTCGAAGAATTGCTCCGCACCGGCGCCGACGTCGTGGTGCTCGACAGTCGCCCGCTCGAGGAGTACGTGCGCGCCTGCATCCCGACCGCGGTCAATGTCCCGGGCGCCGAACTGGTGCTGCGGGCGCGCCAGATCGCGCCGTCGCCGCGCACCATTGTGGTGGTCAATTGCGCCGGCCGCACCCGCAGCATCATCGGCGCCCAGTCGCTGATCAATGCCGGGCTGCCTAACCGCGTGCTGGCGCTGCGCAATGGCACGATGGGCTGGAGCTTGGCCGGCTTTGCCTGCGACAGCGGCCAAAACCGGCGCGCACCCGGGCTTTCGGCGGACAATTGGCAATGGGCCCGGCAGGCGGCCAAGCGCGTCGCTGAGAGTTGCGGCGTCAAAGCGATCGACTGTGCCGCACTGGAACGGCTGCGCGCCGATAAAGATCGAACGCTGTATGTGTTCGATGTTCGCGACCCGGCCGAATACGAAGCCGGCCACGTCGCCGGCGCAGTCTCGGCTCCCGGCGGACAATTGGTCCAGGCGACCGATCAGTACGTCGGCACGCTCGGCGCCCGTATCGTACTGGTCGACGATGCCGAAGTGCGCGCGCTGATGACCGCGTCGTGGCTGCGCCAGATGGGCTGGCAGGACGTGTTCGTGCTGGCAGAGGCGGGAACGGAGATTGACCGGCCGGCCATGCCGGTGCTCAAAGCCGAGATCAACAACAGCGCTGCGATCGACCTCGCCGCATTCGGCGAATTGTTCGCGAGCCACGCGGCGACGGTCGTCGATCTCTCGCTGAGCCGCGATTATCTCAAGGAGCACATTCCCGGCGCCTGGTTTGCGATCCGCACGCGCCTCGGCCATGCGCTCAAAAAGATTCCGCTGCGCGAGGTTCTGGTGCTGACCTCCGAAGATGGCGCGCTCGCCGCCATGGCGGTGACCGAAGCGCAGGCGCAGGTGAACGTACCGGTCCGCTTCCTCGCCGGCGGCAACGCGGCTTGGCGCGCGGCCGGCTACGAGCTCTCGGCCAAGCCGCTGATGGCCGACGCGCCGGTCGATCAATGGCGCAAGCCCTATGAACGCGCCGGCGATGCCAAAGCGGCGATGCGCGAATATTTGGCCTGGGAGATCGATCTCCTGCATCGCGTCGAGCGCGACGGCTCGTTGAAATTCACCTGCATGGGCCGGTAGCCGCGAGTCGGACGACGAGGGGTTCAGATCCGTGCGCCACATCGAGAAAACAGAAGAATGTTAGGAGCGCCACCAGTTTCGCCAATATGAGATAATCCGAAGAAACGGATGGCCATGCGCTTTTTCCAACGTCATAAATTGGTTGATTAGACTTTCCAAACAGGCCAATTCATCCGAATCTAGTTGAATGACATTGTACACATCGAAAGGGACGATTCCCTCGATCGCAGTAAAGGTGGTTTCTGATTGTACGAAGACCTTTTCAAACGCGGACAGATAAAAAGTCAAGCAAGGAAGCTCTACCCGGTCCAAAACAGATGCGTATAGACGTCTCAAAAAATCAGCATCAATCCTTTCCATGTCTAAGCCGAGCAAAGCCTGAGCAGCACGCATGCAGCATTGTTGATTTGCAAATGCAGCCTGTTGTGAAACGACCACGCTATTCGTGACGCGGATTGGCCGCAGAGCCATGATGGTCGCGGCTGTCAAAGCGGCTACCTTGTAGGAATGGGTGCGGCTATTTTCCATCCCGCGATGCCGTTTGTAGGCATCGGAGAGCAAAAAGTAGCAATTCGCAACTGCAAAGCCAGCAGCAGACCTTACGCTAACGGCATTCGGAGATTTTGAGTTGATGAAAGCGACGGATTCGGACAGGCATCGAGCAATGGTGGCCGCCCGCTCTTCGCGATCTTTTCTTCTGGAAGGAGTCTCTGGCGCCATGCGTATAATGCACTTAGCGCCAAAGGGCACTAATCCTCGATGAGGCGCCCGTGAATCAGATTAAACCGTCTACAGTTCCGAATGATAGCATCGTACCATTTCGCGTTGTCAATCTTGGCGCCCACATTGTCATCGTGCGCTGCCTTGATCCGCTCAATAGCGGACCCTTCCAAGTTGTCCTGCCGTCCGAAGTTCTTAGATCGATACCCGTTGGTGGTCTCGGCCATGGGTGATTTCTCGAATTTCGAATCACTTTATCTAGGGTCCGACCGAATCTCTCACGCGACGTATAGAGGGTTGTCAAGTCGGCCGGGCGTAATATGGCCGAGGATCAGTAAATATTTGAGAACACAGGGCGACGCAACCCCTCCCCCAGGGCCACTGACACACTGACCTATCTTCCTATCCTGGCCGGGATGCTGAATTTGGCTGAAGTGCCAACTGCTCCGCCGCACCGAATTACGGCTGCCACGCCGTCCGCGGCGCAGTCTCGACGGCCGCAGCCCTGCGCTTCTCATCGATGACCTTGAGGAGCGCGCGCAAGGCATCCGGCACGCCTTCGCCGCTCACGGCCGAGACCATGAGCGGCGTTTTCTTCGCCGCGCGCTTTAGTCGGGCGAGTTGCTGTTTCCGCTCGGCCGCACTCATCGCGTCGGCCTTGCTCAGCGCCACGATCTCCGGCTTGTCGGCGAGCCCGTGTCCATACGCCTCGAGCTCGCGGCGCACCGTCTTGTAAGCGTCACCAGCGTGGCCGGTAGTGCCGTCCACGAGATGCAAAAGCACGCGGCAACGCTCGACGTGGCCGAGGAACCGGTCGCCAAGACCGACCCCTTCGTGCGCGTCCTCGATCAGGCCCGGAATGTCGGCAAGCACGAATTCGCGCCCATCGCTATCGACGACGCCGAGCTGCGGGGTCAGCGTGGTAAACGGATAATCGGCGATTTTCGGCTTGGCCGCACTCACCGCCGCCAGGAAGGTCGACTTGCCGGCATTGGGCAGGCCGACGATGCCGGCATCGGCGATCAGCTTGAGCCGCAGCCGGATCGTGTGCTCCTCGCCGGGCTGGCCCGGATTGGCGCGGCGCGGCGCGCGATTGGTGGAGGATTTGAAATGCGCGTTGCCGAAGCCGCCATTGCCGCCGCGCGCCAGCACGACGCGCTGACCGGGCTCGGTCAGATCGGCAAGCAACGTGTCGCCGTCTTCGTCGTAAATTTGCGTGCCCACCGGCACTTTGAGAACCGCGTCCGCGCCGGTGGCGCCATGGCGGTCCTTGCCCATGCCGGCGCGACCGTTCTTGGCGAAGAAATGCTGCTGGTAGCGGTAGTCGATGAGCGTGTTGAGTCCTTCGACCGCCACTGCGACCACATCGCCGCCTTTGCCGCCGTCGCCGCCGTTCGGGCCGCCGAATTCGATGAATTTCTCGCGCCGAAACGACACGCAGCCGTCGCCGCCGTCGCCGGAGCGAATGTAGACCTTGGCTTCGTCGAGGAATTTCATTGCGCCACGGATGATAATGCGTCCGACTCTGCGCCCGATGGCGTAGTCGATAACATCGATATCAGAACAATAAACGATGATGCAGCGGGGCGCGAACGAGGAGACGTGTCACGATGCGAGCCGCGCCGGGAGGGGCCAAGTGGGCCTTGCCTCACTGCTGCGGCCCGAGGGGCCGCTCCCGACGTGCCGTTCGTGAATGCCGCTACGCCGCAACCCGAACTGCGAAGCGGCGGTCATCGCGGCTCAACTGGCCCGGCGGCATGGCACCTCCGTTCCGCATCTTCCGGGTCGCGATGCGAAGCACGCGGCCCGCATTCGACATGGTCCGCCCGCTGCGCACGGCTGTCAACGACTTGTTGGTGTTGAGTTCCGTGTTGGGAACTCAACACCAACGCCACGCACGTCGTAAATGCGCGCTCCTACGCCACGCGCTCGGCGCAGCTCCACGACCTGAGCGATAGCCACAGTCTTCGATCAAGCCGATAGCGATCGGTCGGTGCCGCCGAATTGATGGCGCGGATGCGCGACAGGCGCACGCCGGTCCATTGGAAGCCGCATTTTTCCAGCACGCGGCGCGACGCCGGATTGCTCACGCGTGTGCCGGCCTGCAGCGTGTCATGCGCAAGATCAGCGAAAGCGTGGTCGATCAGCGCGCGCACCGCCTCGGTAGCGTAGCCCTGGCCCCAATGCGACACGCCGATCCAATAGCCGATCTCGGGACCGCCCTCGCGCGGCTCGACGGCGCAGACGCCGATCAGCGTGGCGTCGAGCGTGATCACGAAGGTCGCCTCGCCGTCGAGCCGATTGACCGACCCGATGAATTGCTCGGCGTCGGCGATGCCGTACGGGCAGGGAACGCGTGCGGTGTTGATCGCGATGCGGCAATCGGCAAGGAGCCGCGCCATGGCGGCCGCGTCGTCGGCATGAGGCGCGCGCAACACCAGCCGCGCGGTCTTGAGCGTGGCAACCGTGCGCTGCGGGTGGACCGCCGTAACAGCCTGCTGCGAAAGGATCGTCATGGCATGGGCTCCAAACAAACCGAAAGGGGGAGCCGGCATCCCGGTCTCCCCCTGTTTCGGAACCCATTCGGGCCCGCCGGTTCGACTGGATGCCGGCGGACCTCGTTTGATCCACCGTGTTACTGGGCCGCGGCCTCCGTCATCGGAAGTACCGATACGAAGACTCGGCCCTTGGCCTTGGTACGGAACGCAAGGCGGCCGTCGATCAGGGCGAACAGCGTATGGTCGCGGCCGACGCCGACGTTACGACCGGCGTGCCACTTGGTGCCGCGCTGGCGCGCGATAATGTTGCCGGCAACGACCGCCTCGCCGCCAAAAATTTTGATTCCCAGGCGCCGCCCCGCCGAATCACGGCCGTTGCGCGAGGAACCGCCTGCTTTCTTGTGAGCCATCGGCTCTTCTCCAAACCTTTCTAGACGATGTTCTACACCGAACTCGTGACAAATGCATCACCGAAATTCGGTTTTTCCTTGCTGCTTTTCCTTGCCGCTTTTCCTTGCCGCGTCCATGCGGCGCCATCTTTGGCCGTGCAATGAGCGGTTTCCGCGCTCACCCTGACCTATGGGACCGCCGCAGCCGCGGATTCCTGGGCGAAAGATTCTTGGGCAGAACTTGGCTCCGCCTCTGGCTTGGCCTCGGCCTTGCGGCCCGGTTTCTTGCCTTCGGTGAGAATTTCGATGACCCGGATCCGGGTGTATTCCTGGCGGTGGCCCCGTTTGCGCCGCGAATTCTTGCGCCGGCGCTTCTTGAACGCGATGATTTTGGGGCCGCGCGCCTGCTCGACCACCTCGGCGGCGACCGTGGCTCCGGCGACCGTTGGCGCCCCAAGCGTCACATTATCGCCGCCGACCAGCAAAACCTCGCCGAACTCGACGATCTCGCCGGGCTCGCCCTTGATCTTGTCGACATTGAGCACGTCATCGGCGGCGACCCGATATTGCTTGCCGCCGGTTTTGAAGACCGCGAACATCTTTTTCCTCGTGTTCTGTCCCGGCACTCGGATTTGTTGGTCCGGACCGGCTTTTTCCAGTCGATGTTTTTCCAGTCGATGTCATGGAGGACCGGCAGCTTCGGACGCGTCTTGCGGCCCGCCGACCCGCTGCCAGACCAGCGCCCTTATGGCGGCGGGCCTCATGGCTGTCAAGGAACCGCGCTACCGTCGCAACTGTCCCGAATTCACCGCAAAGCGATGTTTCCGATTGGCAGCCACGGCGCAGGCGGGTTAGTGCTTGAACGTTGATCTGCGCGAAGAGCCCCTGAAGGGGGAACCTTACGCGCCGCTCCGGACACCGCCGATGAGCAACCTGTCGCGGCGAAGCCTGTTCGCTATTGCGCTGCCCGCATTGGCGGCGACGGGCGTACGCGCGCAAGACGCGGAGGATTATCCGACCCGTCCGGTCACCTTCGTGGTGCCGTTTACCAAAGGCGGCGGCACCAACGCCCTGGCGCAGCTCTTCGGCGACAAGCTGCAGGAACGGCTCGGCCAGCCCTTCGTGGTGAAAAATCGGCCGGGCCAGGGCACCGTGATCGCCACCAATTTCGTGGCGAAGTCACCGCCCGACGGCTACACCATCATGATGGCGGTTTCGACGCTCGCCATCGACGCCACGCTGTACAAGAAGCTGCCTTACGACCCGGCACACGATTTTGCGCTGGTTGCGCTGGTCGCCCGGGTGCCGTTCGTGCTTGTGGTCAGCGCCTCGCTGCCGGTCTACAGCGTCGAGGATCTGATCAACCTCGCCAAGCAAAGACCGCTGAGCTACGGCTCCGGCGGGATCGGCGCCTTTCATCACCTCGCCGGCGCATTGTTCGCCAGCAAGACCGGAATCAAGATGACGCACGTGCCGTATCACGGCACGGCGCCGGCGCTCAAAGATCTGACCGACGGCTACATCCAGCTGATGTTCACCGATTACGGTCCGGCGCAAGAGCTGATCGCCTCGGGAAAATTGCGTCCGCTCGCCGTGACCACCACGACGCCCTTGGCTGTGCTGCCCAGCCTCCCGACGCTCACGGCAGCCGGCGTGCCGGGCTTCAACGTCGAGGCGTGGCAAGGCGTCATTACGCCGGCGAAGGTACCAAATGACATTGTGGCCAAGCTCAACGCCACGATCAACGCCATCGTCGCCACACCGGACGTGAGTGGACGGATCAAGGACCTCGGCATGGACCCGGTGGGCAGCGGTTCGCCCGCCGAGCTTGCGGCGTTCCTGCAATCCGAGATCGTGCGCTGGGCAGCGATCGTCGAAGCGGCGGGCATCGCCAAATCGGCGTGAGGCAATTTCGGGGTCCAATCGCGGGGTCCAATCGCGGAGTCCATGGCGGTGCCGCCGTTTGCGCAGACTGAGATCGACCGCCGGCTCCCGACCGGCGAGCAAATCTTTCTCGATCACGTCGGCCATTTCGTGCGCGCCGCCGACGCCGCAAGCCGGGCGTTGGCGCGCGCCGGCTTTGCGCCGACGCCGCCCTCGATCCAGGTCAATCCGGACGTCGCGGTCGGCACGCAACTGACCGGCACCGGCAACGTCACCGCCATGTTCGCGCGCGGCTACATCGAAGTGCTGTTCAAGACCGCCGATACCGTGCTGGGCCGCGAGTTCGATGCGGCCCTTGCCCGCTACGCGGGCGTTCACCTCGCCGCGTTTGCGGTAGCCGGTGCGCAGAGCGCACACGCGCGGCTCAAGACCGATGGCTTTCGCGTCCGGCCGCTGGTCACGATGCAGCGGCCGGTCGAGACCGAGGCCGGCGACGACGTGGCAGCGTTCACCATTGCGCGGGTCGAGCCGGACGTGATGCCGGAAGGCCGCATCCAGATGCTGACCCATCACACCGAAGCCGCGGTCTGGCAGCCGCGATGGCTGGCGCATCCAAATTCGGCGATCGGCCTCATCGACGTCGTTATTGCGGTAGCGGACATTGGCGAAGCGGCCGCGCGCTTTGCCCGCTTCACGGGTCACGCCGCCGTAGCGGTGGCGGGCGGAGCGATGCTGCGCCTTGATCGCGGCGGTGTGCTGTTGCTTACGCGCGACGCGCTCGCCGAGCTTGCTCCGGAAGCTTCGCCGAACGCGCTGCCCTTCATGGCCGGCTACGCGATCGGCGTCCGCTCGTTGGCCGCAGCCGAAGCCGCAATGGAGGGCGGCGACCTCGAATGGCGCGCCTTCGAGGACGGCATCGCCGCCAGCTTTCCATCCGAACTTGGCGAGGGCGTGTGGTTTTTTGTCGAGGACGCCACAGCGCTGCCGTGGCGGCGATAAACTATTCGGCAGCAACCTTCGCACTCTCTGCCGGAACGACTTCCTTCACCGCGCCGCGCCAGCCGTTGTGCGTCAGATCGAAGATGACGCCGTTCGGGTCCTTGTATTTGACCTCGTAGAAAGTGTTCGGATTGTCGTTGGCCCGGCCTTCGAAATAGCTGCCGCCTGCTTCAGTGACCTTCTTGGCAGTCGCTTCGAGATCGTCGACCCACATGCCGAAATGGACGAGGCCGTGATAGCCCTTGTGGAAGCCCGGCACTTCGCCCTCGTATTTCAACAGCGCCACGTTGATCGTGCCGTCGGAGACGTAGCAGCCGATGCCGGCTTTGCCGACGCGCTTCATGCCGAAGGCATCCTCGAAGAATTTTGCCGCCTTTTCGGGATCAGGCACCGACAACGCGATGTGACGCAGACGTGCCGCCATGAAAACCTCCGTTGGAACGAATAGGATCGTTGAACGGCAGCATCGGCCGCTCACGCCAAGGCGTCAAGCCGCAGGTCGATATTCGGCTCGGGTTTGGACGATCCCGGATCAGCGGTGCGCCGCCATAGCGCGTCGAAGACGCGCGTAAACGCGCTTATGGTGCTGCACCGCATCCGGGAAACGCATTCGTCATTACGCCTTCACCACCACCTCTTTGCTCGCGCCGGCCCAGCCGGTATGGGTGAGGTCGAACACCACGCCGTTCGGATCGCGATATTTTGCCTCGTAGAACGAATTGGGCGAGGTCGGCCGGCCGGCGAGATAGGAGCCGCCCGCCTGGGTGACCTTCTTCTCCGCTTCGTCGAGATCGTCGACCCACATGCCGAAATGGTAGAGGCCCGGCTTCTCGTCGCCTTCGGTCTTCAACAGCACCACGTTGATGACGCCGTCCGACATGTAGACGCCGCGGCGCGCTTTGCCGGCGCGCGTCATGCCGAACGCCTCTTCGAAGAATTTCGCCGCCTTCTCGGGATCAGGAACGATGATGGCGATATGGCGCAGGCGCGAAGCCATGGGCGATCTCCGTTCGCTTTTATCATGGGGTGGCGCACCGTAACGAGGGATGCAATATTTGCAAACCCTAGCCGCCATTCCGGGGCCGAGCGAAGCGAGGAACCCGGAATCCATAACCACCAAAAGTCCGGATACACCACCGCGCAAAATACGCTAAGGTTCGTGATTATGGATTCCGGGTTCGGCCCTTTGGGCCGCCCCGGAATGACGGGGGTGAGCAAGCGTGCACTCGCCTATCGAGACCTCGTGGCCGGACGCGATCTTCGCGCAGTTGCGGCGCGTCGGCATCCGCCAGGTCGGCTACGTGCCCGACGCCGGCCATAGCCGGCTGATCGCGCTGTGCCGGGCCGATCCGGACATCGCCGACGTGGTGCTGACCACCGAGGAGGAAGGCGTCGGCCTTGTTGCCGGCGCCGCGCTCGGCGGCCAGCGCGCGGCGCTCTTGATGCAGTCGAGCGGCGTCGGCAATTGCATCAACATGTTTTCCCTGTTGCGCAATTGCGGCTTCGCCTGCGTGCTCTTGGTGACCATGCGCGGCGAGTTCGGCGAATTCAATCAATGGCAGGTGCCGATGGGCTCGATCACCGGCGACGTGCTGCGGCTCTCGGGCTTTCTGACCTACCGCGTCGATAATGCCGAGGACGTCGACGAGATCGTCGGCGCCGGCTGCGACATGGCGTTCGACGGCAATCTGCAGGTCGCGTTTCTGTTGTCGCAGCGGCTGATCGGCCGCAAGCAGTGGACGCGGTGAGGACCAAACCATGCTCGACCGGCGCGACTTTGTGCGGCGCCTGCTGATCGGTCGCGGCGATCTGCTCGTGGTCAGCGGCCTCGGCGCTTCGACCTTCGACGTCGCCGCGGCCGGCGATCATCCGCTGAACTTTTATCTATGGGGCGCGATGGGCGGCACCGCGATGATCGGCCTCGGCCTCGCGCTGGCGCGGCCCGATCACCGCGTCGCCGTGCTCACCGGCGACGGCGATATGCTGATGGGCATCGGCAGTCTCGCCACCATCGGGGTGAAGCAGCCCAAAAATCTCGCTATCGTCGTGCTCGACAACGCCCATTACGGCGAAACCGGCATGCAGCCGAGCCACACCAAATCTGGCGTCGATCTCCCCGGCACGGCGCTGGCCTGCCGCTTTAGGCATGCGCGCGCCGTCTCGCGCATCGAAGAGGCGGCCGCCGTTCGCGCGCTGCTGCACGAAGGCGAAGGCCCGATCTTCATCAGTGCGCGCATCAAGGAAGAAGACGTGCCGCGCGTGCTGCCGCTGCGCGACGGCTATGCGATCAAACAGCGCTTTGTTGACACCCTGAACACGGCTTGATCGAACCCGCCGTGACCTCGCTTGCGTTCATGCCACGAGCTTCATCGCCTCGATGATTTCCGCGCAGGCGCCGGGCAAATTCGTTCCGTTTACCAGTCGTCTATTCGCATATTTTCGTTATAGCCCAAGCTGCCGCCGCCGCTGTCTGCCGGATTTTCCGAGAACAAGGGTGAGGCACCGGAGCTGTGCAGACTGCCGCGGCCAACCGGGTATCTGTCGTAATAATGATAACGCGCTTGCGCGGCCGCAACGAGGGTGGAACTCAAAACAATGGCGACAGCGAGCGCCAGCTTGGCCTTGATCATGACTTTCGGTCCTTGTTAGATCGACGCCGTTAACAGAGGACGCCAAGCGGGCTTGGTTGTTCCCGGTGAAAGTCACGGTTCAATAAAAAGAAATTGAGCAGTGCGCAGGGGAATAGATTCGTTTTGGGCTGCGGCGGAACCGAAGCGCGGGACCTTGGCGCTATCGCTTGGCCGCGAGCTTCACTGCCTCGATGATCTCCGGATAGGCGCCGCAGCGGCAGAGATTGCCGGACAGGTAGTGCCGGATGTCGTCGTCGCTCGGGTTCGGATGCTCTTTCAGGAGCTGGTGCGACATCAGGATGAAGCCCGGCGTGCAATAGCCGCATTGAAAGGCGCCGGCCTCGATGAAGGCCTGCTGCACCGGCGATAGCGTGCCGTCGGCGTCGAGATGCTCGACGGTGGTGACGCTCTTGCCGTCGACCCACACGGCAAAATAGAGGCAGCCGGACACCGCCACGTCGTCGACCAAAACCGTGCAGCAGCCGCACAGGCCCTGGCCGCAGCTTTCGCGCGAGCCGAACAGATCGAAGCGCTGCAACAGCTCGACCAGGTTGCGGTGCGGCTCGATCATGGTCGAGACCTGCTGGCCGTTGAGCGTGAAAGCGATGGTGCGTGCGGTGGTCATCATGACTACTCCGAGCAAACACGGCGGCTCATTCCCGCGCACGCGGGAACAAGCGGATAAATGCGGAAGGCCGGGTCCCCGCTTTCGCGCGCTTTCGCGGCGACCAGCGGTCGTTGAGGGTGGCGCAAACTCATGCGTCCTCCAGCGGCCGGCCGGCTTGCTGGCGCAAGGCACGGAACACCGCCTCGGCGGTGATCGGCAGTTCGGTGATGCGGACGCCGACGGCGTCATGGATGGCGTTGGCGATTGCCGGCGAGACCCCGAACGTGCCGGACTCGCCCAAACCCTTGGCGCCGAACGGGCCGGAATGCTGCTCGGCCGCGACCAATTCGCTCTGCATCGGCGGAATGTCGCGAATGCCGGGAATCTTGTAGTCGGCGAGCGAGGCGTTGGTAACCTGGCCGCCGTCGAGCAGCATGACTTCGGACAGCGTGAAGCCGAGCTGCATGGTGGCGGCGCCGGAAAGCTGGGTGCGCGCCACCGCGGGATTGATCGGCCGGCCGCAATCGGCGGCGTTGACCAGCTTTTCCACGCGCACCGCGCCGGTCTCGGTGTCGACCGCGACTTCGGCGCCGGCGCCGCCGATCATCCAGAACGGCGTCACGTTATCGGACAGGCCGGTCTGCGGGTCCGGCGACTTGTAGGTCGGCATGAAGCTCGCCGCGCCGATCACGTTGCCGGCCTGCATGCCGAAGCGCTTCTTGAAGATTTCGGCCGGCGGATAATTGGTGCCCTCGGGCAGGCCGGCTTCGGCGGCGAGCGCGCGCAGCTTGGCGAGCGCGTCTTCGGCGGCGAGCCGCACCGCGTTGCCCATGTGAAACAGCGAGCGCGAGCCGAGCGTGCCCATGTCGTAAGGCGTCACGTCGGTGTCCGGATGCACGATGCGCACCGCTTCGGTTTTCACCGCCAGCACTTCGGCGACGATTTGCGCATAGGCGGTGTCGGAGCCTTGGCCCATGTCCACGGTGCTGGTGTAGAGCACGGCGCTGCCGTCGGCCGAGACATTGACGATGGCGACCGACGTGGTGGGCGAGATCGACGCCTTGAAGCCGATGGCGATGCCGCGACCGCGGCGGATCGCGCCGCCGCCATGGTCGAACGGTTGATTGTCGTTCCAACCCATGCGCGCGGCGAGCGTTTCAAGCACTTCGGCGACGGCGGCGTCCTTCATCGCGGTGCCGCTCGCCTGCGGGCGTCCGTCGCGCAGAATGTTGCGGCGGCGAAACGCGACCGGATCGACGTCGAGCTCGCGCGCGATCAGGTCGGTGTGGCTCTCGTAGGCCCAAACCAACTGGGGAATGCCGAAGCCGCGCAGCGCGCCGGCCGGCGTGCGGTTGGTGTAAAGCTCGTAGGAATCGATGCGCACGTTGTCGATGTCGTAGGGCCCCGGCGAGGTGAAGCCGGATTTTTGCGTCACCCGCGGGCCGATATCCGCGTAAGCGCCGCCGTTCCAAAACACCTCGCAGGCGCGCGCCACGATGCGGCCGTCCGTGTCGACGCCGCTCTTGATGCGGAACGTCGTCGGGTGCTTGGTGATGACGTAAAACTGCTCTTCCATGGTCAGCGCGACCTTGACCGGGCGGCGCACGATCAGCGCCAGCGCGGCGACCAAAGCTTCGAGCTTGACGTAGACCTTGGCGCCAAAACCGCCGCCGAGATACGGCACCTTCACCCGCACCCGATTTTCCGGCCAGCCAAGGAGCCGCGCGATCTCGGTGCGCACGAACGACGGCGTCTGGTTCGAGGTGTGGATGACGAGCGCATTGTCGGCGGGCTCGGCCATGGCGACGAACGGCTCGAACGGCACATGCAGGCATTGCTGCGTCTTGAACGTGTGCTCGAACACATGCGCGGCACTTTTGAACGCTTCGTCGGGATCGCCGCGGCGCAAATGATAATCGAGCGCCACGTTGGTGCCGGTGCGGCCCTTCAGATGTTTCAGATCGGCGAAAGTGCCGGCCGGCTTGAGCATGTCGTGCACGACGATGTCCGGCCGCATCGCCGCGACTTCATCGTAGACCGCCGGTAGCTCCTCGTATTCGGCCGCGATCAACTGCACGGCGCGCTCGGCAACGTGCGGATCGGCGGCGAGCGCGACCGCGACCGGCTCGCCGACATGCCGCACCTTGTCGAGCGCCAGGATCGGCTGATCGTGGAAGGCCGGGCCGTAATAGGGTTCGGGAATGAGCCTGCGGATGTCTTCGCCGGTGATGACGCGATGCACGCCGTCGAGCGCGCGCGCCGCCGCGGTGTCGATGCGGCGGAGGCGTCCGTGCGGCACGGTCGAACGAAATACTTTGCCGTACAGCATGCCGGGCAGGCGCAGGTTATGGGTATATTCGGCGCGGCCGGTCACCTTGGCGCGCGCTTCGAGGCGCGGAAGCTCTCGCCCGGCTTCGGTCATCGGCACGCCTACTCCGCGCTCCCGTCCAAGGCCTGGCGGACGGCGCGGCGCAGATAGACCCGCAGCAGCTCGCGCTTGTAAGGCGCCGAGCCGTGGGCATCGGAGAGCACCTCCGCTTCCTCGGCCGCCGCGTCGCCGGCGCGCCGCAAGCTCGCATCGTCGGGCGCCGCGTTGTTCAGCGCCGCCTCCGCGGTTTTCATGCGGGTGACTTTAGCGGTCGCGGCGCTGACCACGACGACCGGATCGCTGATCGTGCCGTTTTTCATGGCAAACGAGACCGCAACCCCGAGCGACGGCCAATCGTCCGCGGTGCGCGAGGTGACCTTCATGTAGGCGGCCTTGCGGCCGTCGAGCGCCGGCACCATCACGGCCGTGATCAGCTCGTTCTTTTCCAGAACGGTCTCGTAGTAGCCGGCATAAAGGTCTTCGAGCGGCATTTCGCGGCTCTGCTTCGGCCCCGCAATCGCGACGCGGGCACCGAGCGCGGCCAGGACCGGCGGCAAGTCCATGTGCGGATCGCCGTGCGCCAGCGCGCCGCCGACGCGGGCGACGTTGCGCACCCGCACGTTCGACAGCGTGCGCATGGCGCGCTTGAGCACCGGGAGCCGCGCCGCGACGTCGGCGTCCTTTTCGACCTGCCGCAACGTCGCCATAGCACCGATGCGCAACGCGCCGTCGGCGACAAGCGTGATGCGCGCGTGTTCGGGCTCGATGCGGTGCAGGCAGACCAGACGCGTCGGCTGGAACACGCCGGATTTCATCATCAGCATCAGCGCCGTGCCGCCCGCCACCGGGCGGATCGTCGGCTCCTGCGGATCGAGCAAGGATACGGCCTCCTGCAACGAGGCCGGCTCCACCATGTCGAACGGAATCATTCCGCGAACCTTTTCCAAATGTCATTCCGGAGCGCGCCGCCAGCCGCGAGCCCGGAATCCATAACCCCTTGCCGAGAATATTCTGCACCGGCGGTGGTTATGGATTCCGGACTGCCGCTGCGCGGCATCCGGAATGACGAGTTGAGGGTTATACTGATCGTTTCCAAAAGCCTCACATCCGCCTCCATGTTAGGTACTCGCCGCGCCCAACACGTGATCGGCAATTTGGGCACGCGTGCCGATCCAAACGTCCGGCGCCGCCATCGCACGCTCGATGATCTTCTCATAGACATACGCGCCGCGATGGTGACCAAAAATGTGGGCGTGGCTGGTGACGTCGATGATGCGCAGCTCGTCGCCGGCGCGTGCGATCTCGATGACTTCGTCGAAAGCTTCGAGCATCAGCCGCGGCGGATGGCCGTATTTCATCGCCGGCATGTCGTTGACGTCGTAGGACAGCGGTATGGCGACGATCTGCTTGTTGCCGTGACGCTCGACGTACGGCAGGTCGGTATGGAACACGTCGCCATACCAGCGGTAGCCGGCCTCGGCGAGCAGCGCCGGCGTCGACGGTTTCGAGGTGCCGCGCGGCGACAGCCAACCGACGATTTTTTGTCCGGCGGCTTTTTGCAAGAGCGCGGTGCAGCGCGCAATGTTCTTGCGTTCGTCCGCCTCGGAGAGTAGCGCCGGAATGACATCCATGGCGTAGGAATGCGACAGCACCTCGTGGCCGTTTTCGGCAATCGCCTTGATGGTCTGCGGCGAGCGCTCGGCGATGATCGCATTGGTCATGACGCTCGCTTTGGCGCCGTGCCGGGCGAACGCGCCCATCAGCCGATGAATGCCGACTTCGACGCCGTAGGCCGCCCAGGAAATCGCCATGGTGTCGAGCACGCCGGCCGGCAGCGGATTGCCCATCGGGCTGATGCCGGGCGCCTTGCCGTCGGACCAGGCCTCGAGGCAGACGTTGAACACGACAGCGACACGCTTGCCGTTCGGCCACGTCCAAGCGGGCTGTCGTTTCATCCGCTGCTCCGCCGGCAATTCTGGCAAACTCTTGGCCCGCGTTGCACGGGCTGCGCCGGAGCAGCCGTTAAATCACACTCCGGATTACCGCGTCGAGACTGTCGCCGCGACGGCGTGACGCTTCGGGCAATGCGACTGAACTACGCGTCGCGCGGACGCGGGCTCATGAACCAGGCGCCGCCGAGGACCAGAAGCGCCAGTACGGCAGGCGCGATGGCGAGCCAAAGGCTGACGGCCGCCACCGCGGCGGTCGCGGCCCAGCCGATCGACGAGAACGCCTCCGCAAAGGTGGCGAGCCGCGACGACACCTGGCGGCGACGAAACTGGCTGCGCCGGGCCCGACTGCGGAACCAGAACTGCACCGCGGTGGCCGCCGCCGCGGCCATCGCGATACCGCCGCCGGCGACCAACGCGTGCCACGGCGAGACGATTGCGAGCGCGGCGAGCAGTGGCGCAAAGATCACGGCAACCGCGCCGAGCACCGCCTCGATCTTGGCGTGCAGGACAAAGCCTGCCGGCACCGGCGCCGTGGCGACGAGGTCAGGAGCGTCCTCGCCCGAAATCGCAAGCCAGGCCAGGCCGCCGGCAAGCTGCCCGGCCGCCATCACCAGCACCGGGACGAGAAGCTGCAATGCCCCGTTAGCTCCCTCGAAACTGCGCCACAGCATCAATGCCGGCGGCAGCAGATAAAGCATTTGCATGAGCGTCTGCGACATCAGCCAGGGATCGCGTCGCAGCAGAATCCATTCCTTGCGGCGCAGCGTGCGGCGCGGCGAGCCTTTGCGGCGGAAGGCGCTGGAGCGCCGCGCAGCGACCGAGCTGGAATTGTCGACGCCCGCGGCCGCAATGGCGTAGTCGCCAAAGCGCGGCGCGACCAATGCGATTGCCACAGCAAGCATGACCATGCTGGCGGCAAAAACGCAGGCCAGCGCCCATTCATCGCCAAGCGCGGCGCGCGCCGGCCACCACAGCACGCTGCCGACATCGGGCGTCAGCGCCAGCAGCGTGTCGGACTGCAATACCGCGACGCGCGAGATCGTGCCGTAGGAGAGAATCGCTGCAACTTGCAGGCCGATCACAAAGGCGGCGCCGATCACGGCGGCGACCACCTGCGCGACGAAGCGCGTGCGCTTGGCGCCGAGCACGCGGAACAACGCGACCGTCAGCGCCACCGCCAGCGCCGTCGCCGCGCCGCCCATCGCCACGATCAACCCGTAGGCGCCGAGCCAGCGCCAGCCGCCGCGCACGATCAGCACGTCGATGAACGGCGCCGCCAGCGGCAGCGCCATCATGGTGGTTGCCAGCGCCACGGTGGCGATGCGCACGCCGAACAGTCTGTCGCTCGCCACCGGCGAGGCCAGGATCAGATCGAGATCGGAGCGCGCATAGAAGGCGCGCGTGATCGATTCCATCGCCTGCGAGATCATCAGCAGCCAGGACAGCAGCATGGTCGCCGTGACGGCGATCAGCGTGCGCTTGTCGATCGCCGCCTCGGCATAGCGGCCCACCATCCAGGTGGCGACGACGTGCATGAAGGCGAAGAAGGCGGCGATGCCGATAACAACCTTGCGCAACCGCTCACGGCGGCCGGCGGTGATCATCGACAGCCAATCGCGCCAGGCGAGCCGCCACTCGTGCCGTGCGAACCAGACCGCCGTACCCGCCGCAGCACTCATGCGGCTTGTGCCGGTTCGGCAACGAGCGCGAGGAAGGTGTCTTCGAGGCTGCCGGCATCCCGCGCCTGCGCGCTCGCTTGCGTGCCGGCCTGCGCCCGCAGCTCGTCGAGCGTGCCTTCGGCGATCAAGTGGCCATGGGCGATGATGCCGATGCGGTCGGCCATGCGCTCGGCGACTTCGAGAATATGCGTGGTCATGACGATCGTGCCGCCGGCCTGGGTGCGCTCGCGCAGCACGGTCTTGACCTGGCGCGCCGAACCGGCGTCGAGGCCGGTCAGCGGCTCGTCGAGAATGATGACGCGCGGCTCGTGCACGAGCGCGCCGGCCAGCGCCACTTTCTGCCGCATGCCCTTGGAGAAACCTTCGCAGCGCTCGTCGGCATGCGGCGCAAGGCCGAGCCAGTCCAACAGCTCGCCGGCCCGCGCCGCGGCGAGCGCAGGCTCGACGCTCCACAGCCCGGCCACGAACTCCAGATATTCGCGCGGCGTCAGCTTGTCGTAGATCATCGGCTCGTCGGAAATCCAGGCGACGATGCGCTTGGCCGCGACCGGATCGGCAAGCGCATCAATGCCGCCGACGTGGATGGTGCCGGCATCGGGACGAAGCAGTCCCGCGATCATCCGCAGCGTCGTGGTCTTGCCGGCGCCGTTCGGACCGACCAGGGCGTAGAACTCGCCGGTGTGCACGCAAAGATCGAGGCCGTCGACCGCCGGACGGTCGAAGCGCTTGATCAAGCCATGGATTTCGAGCGCAAGCGGCGCTGTTACCGCGGCGTGCTGCATGCGCCGACGTTAACCAACAGAAGTTTCGCGGCCGTGAATCGATGCAGCGGAAACTTGCGGTGCGGTTAAAGGGTTATGCGGTCGATCTCGGCCAAGTCGGCCGGCGTGAGCGTCCAGCCGACGGCGGCGACGTTCTGCTCGACCTGCTCGGGACGCGTCGCGCCGGCAATGATGCCGGACACGTAGGGCCGGCTGGCGAGGAAGCTCATCGCCAGCTCGAGCAGCGTGTGTCCGCGTGCCGCGGCGAATGCCGACAGCGCCTCGACGACGCGCCAGTTGCGCGCGGTGAGCAGGTCGTCGGCATGGTGCGCGCTTTTGGCGAGCCGCGAGCCGGGCGGCAGCGGTGCGTCTTTTCGGTATTTGCCGGTCAACAGGCCGCTGGCGAGCGGGAAATAGGGCAACAGCCCGAGGCCGTGTTTCTGCATCACGGGGAGTCGATCCTTTTCCAGCTCGCGCGCGAGCAGACTGTATTCGTCCTGGCAGCAAATGAACGAGACGAGGTGCTGCCGCTCGGCGGCGCTCTGCGCCGCCTCGAGCTGCGCAGCCGAAAAATTGGAGCAGCCGATGAAGCGGATTTTCCCTGTTTGCTTGAGCTCGTCGAGCGCGCGCAGCGTTTCCTCGATCGGCGTCGCGGCGTCCGGATAATGGATCTGATAAATGTCGATCCAATCGGTCTTGAGCCGGCGCAAGCTGGCGTCGACGGCCTGCATGACGTAGCGCCGCGACGCACCGCGCAGCTTTCCGGCTTCGTCCATCGGCAGGCCGAATTTGGTCGCCAGCACGACCTGCTTGCGGCGCGGGCCGAGCAGCTGGCCGATGCTGTCCTCGGAGCCGCCCTTGTTGCCGTAGACGTCGGCGGTATCGATCAGGGTGACGCCGAGATCGAGCGCCTTGTCGAGCACGAGCCGCGCCGCCGCCCTGTCGATGCGGCCGCCGAAATTGTTGGTGCCGAGCCCGACCAGCGCAACGTCCGGGCCCGAACTGCCGAGCTTGCGCGTTTGCATGCTGCGTCCGGTGCGAAAAAGGTTCAGCCGCCGACGTTGTAGGCGGCGAGCGCCGCCATGTTGACGAGCTGCGCGTCATTGGCGCCAAGCGGCACGATCTGCACCGGGCGGTCGAAACCGACCAGCATCGGGCCGATCACGGTGGCGCCGCCGAGCTCCATGAGCAACTTGGTGGAGATCGAGGCGGAATGAAACGCCGGCATGATCAGCACGTTGGCCGGCCCCGACAGCCGGCAGAACGGATAGGCCTCGCGCGCTTCCATGTTCAGCGCCACGTCGGCCGCCATGTCGCCGTCATACTCGAAACTGACGCGCCGGCGGTCGAGCAGCCGCACCGCTTCCTGCACGCGCTCGGAGCGCTCGCCGGAGGGATGACCGAAGGTCGAGAACGCGAGCAGCGCCAGCCGCGGCTCGTAGCCGAGCGCGCGGGCGACGCGCGCCGCCTCGATGGCGATCTCGGCGAGGTCCGCCGCGGTCGGCATCTCGGTCACCGCAGTGTCGGCGACCAGCACGGTGCGGCCGCGCGCCAGGACCAGCGATGCGCCCATGACGCGGTGGCCGGGCTTGGCGTCGATGCAGCGCCGCACGTCATCGAGCGCGACGGAGAAATTGCGCGTCACGCCGGTCACCATGGCGTCGGCGTCGCCGAGCGCCACCATGCAGGGCGCGAAGTGGTTGCGGTCCTGATTGACCAGACGCTGGCAGTCCCGCTGCAAATAACCGCGGCGCTGCAGGCGTTCGTAAAGATAAGCCGCATAGGCGGCGTTGCGCCGCGACAGCGCGGCGTTGATGATCTCGATGCCGCCGCCGAGCTCGACGCCGAGCGCCTTGGCGGACTCGCGTACGCGGTTTTCACGGCCGCAAAGGAGCGCGCTGCCCAGTCCCTGATGAACGAAGCTCGCCGCGGCGCGGATCACCTGCTCCTCTTCGCCTTCGGCGAACACGACGCGGCGGGGCGTGCGGCGCAGCTCCTGAAAAATGCGCGCCAACACGCCGGCAATCGGATCACGCCGGCTGCGCAATTGCTCGCGATAGGCCTCCATGTCGGCGATCGGCCGCCGCGCCACCTTGGACTCCATGGCGGCTTTGGCGACCGCAGCCGGCACGTGCGAGATGAGCCGCGGATCGAACGGCACCGGAATGATGTAGTCGGGACCGTATTTCGGCCGCGCCCCATAGGCCGCGGCCACTTCGTCCGGCACGTCCTCGCGGGCGAGTTCGGCAAGCGCACGCGCTGCCGCGATCTTCATCTCCATGTTGATGGCGCGGGCGCGCACGTCGAGCGCGCCGCGGAAGATGTACGGAAAGCCGAGCACGTTGTTGATCTGGTTCGGGTAATCGGAGCGGCCGGTGGCCATGATGGCATCCGAGCGCACCGCGGCGACATCCTCCACGGTGATTTCCGGATCGGGATTGGCCATGGCGAAGATGATCGGTTTGTCGGCCATGGATTTCACCATCGCCTTGGTCATCGCGCCCTTCACCGACAGGCCGAAGAACACGTCGGCGCCGGCCAACGCGTCGGCCAAGGTGCGCGCCTTGGTGTTCACCGCGAAACCGGACTTCCATTGGTTCATGCCTTCGCTGCGGCCTTCGTAGATCACGCCCTTGGTGTCGCAGAGGATGAGATTTTCCGGGCGGAAGCCAATGGCGCGGAGAAGCCCGAGGCAGGCGATGCCGGCGGCGCCGGCGCCATTGCAGACCAGCTTGGCTTGCGCGACCTCGCGGCCGGTCAGATCCAGCGCGTTGATCAACCCGGCGGCGGCAATGATGGCGGTGCCGTGCTGGTCGTCATGGAACACCGGAATGTCGAGCAGTTCGCGCAGCTTCTGCTCGATGATGAAGCATTCCGGCGCCTTGATGTCTTCCAGATTGATGCCGCCCCAGCTTTTGCCCAGCAGTCTCACGCAATTGACGAACTCGTCGGGATCTTCGGTCGACACCTCAAGATCGATGGAATCGACGTCGGCAAAGCGCTTGAACAACACTGACTTGCCTTCCATCACCGGCTTGGCGGCGAGCGCGCCGCGATTGCCGAGACCCAGAATCGCCGTGCCGTTGGTGATGACGGCGACGAAATTGCCCTTGGTCGTGTAGTCGAAGGCGCGCGCCTCATCCTCGGCGATCGCCAGAACCGGCACCGCCACGCCCGGCGAATAGGCGAGCGACAGATCGCGCTGCGTCGCCATCGGCTTGGTGGCGACGACTTCGAGTTTTCCGGGGCGACCTTGGCTGTGAAACAGCAGGGCTTCCTGATCGGTGAAAGTCGGCCGATTGGCGCGGCTGCCGTTGCGGCCGTTTTTCTGGGAAGTCATCGTTTTTTGTCCTGCTGCAAGCCGCCGGCACATGGCCGACGCCCGACCTTAGCGAAACCAGCCACCCGTGCTCAAGTCAGCGCGGTCGGACGGCGGTGTGGATCGCGGACGTGGTGCAGGAACTGCACCAAGGCGCAAAGCGCCGCACCGTCACACATTGAACACGGGCGCGAGGCAGAGTAATGCCTCCATTCACCCTGCCTGTGCGCGGCAAAAACCGGATACCCATGATCCGCTTTGTTTTTCGCTTCCTTGGCCTGTGCCTTTTGGCCACAGCCTTCGTGTTCTTTGTCTATGACGGCACGAAATCGATCGCCAACCAGCAATTCGTGCCGCTCAAGGTCAGCGAACTGTGGGCCGATATCGATCAGCACAGCCTCAACGCGGTGCAGGATTGGTTCAAGGCGAAGCTGTTGTGGGCATGGGACCCATACGTGCAGGGCTTTTTTGATCTGCCGAGCTGGGCGGTGCTTGCGGTCATCGCGGCGATCCTGGTCATGCTCGGCCGCAAGAAGAAGCGACTGATCGGCTACGCGCGGGACTAATCCAGGCGCCGCGGCTGAGGCGTGCGGGAGTGAAACCGAAAATGCCCGCCAACGGCTACGATTACGTCATCGTCGGCGCCGGCTCCGCCGGCTGCGTGCTGGCCAATCGCTTGAGCGAAGACGGCACCGCCAGCGTTTTGTTGCTCGAAGCCGGCGGCCGCGACTGGCATCCCTACATCCACATTCCGCTCGGCATGGGCCGCATGCACGAATACGGCATGTTCGACTGGGGCTACGCGACCGATCCCGAGCCGAACCTCGACGGCCGGCGCATCGAGGCGATGCGCGGCAAAGTTTTGGGCGGATCGTCTTCGATCAACGTCATGGCCTACACGCGCGGCAATCCCGGCGACTACGACCGCTGGGCGCAGAAAGGCGCGCGCGGCTGGTCCTACGCGGACGTGCTGCCGTATTTTCAGCGCTGCGAAACCTGGGAGGACGGCGCCGATTCCTGGCGCGGCGCCGACGGACCGCTCGGCACCGAATTCGCCAAGACCAAGGACCCGCTGTACGATGGCTGGCTTGCGGCCGCCAAAGCCTGCGGCTACGCGCTGACGCCGGATTACAACGGCCAGCAGCAAGAAGGTTTTGGCCGCGGCCAATACACCATTCGCGACGGCCGCCGCTCCTCGACCGCGAACGCGTTCCTCAAGCCGGCACGCCGCCGCAAGAACCTCACCGTTGTGACGAACGCGCACACCACGCGCGTTGTGCTCGAAGGCACGCGCGCCAAGGGCATCGAATACGTCAAGGACGGCGCAATTGTTCGCACCGAAGCGGCGCGGGACGTCATCCTCGCCGCCGGCGCCTTCAACACGCCGCAGCTTCTGATGCTGTCCGGCATCGGCCCGGCGCAGCATTTACGCGACATGGGGATCGCGGTCGCCGCCGACTTGCCGGTGGGAAAGAACCTGCAGGACCATCTCGGCGCCTACATGACCTACACCCGGCCGCGGCCCGGCACGTTCCACCGCGAGATGCGCTTCGACCGCATGGCGGTCAACATGGTGCGCGCTTACTGCTTCGGCACTGGCCCGGGGACCGTCGTGCCCGGCGGGCTGCATGCCTTCGTCAAGACGCGGCCCGAGCTTGCAGTGCCCGACATCGAGTTCATGTTCCGCGGCACCTCGCACGATCCGCGGCTGTGGTTCCCGCTCGTCCGCCCGGCCTACCTCGATGGCTACGGCATCCGGCCGACGCTGCTGCATCCCGACAGCCGCGGCGAGATTTTGCTGCACAGCGCCGACCCGATGGCGCCGCCGCGCATCGTCTACAACTTCTTCACCGCGCCAAACGACCTGCCGACCCTGCGCGAAGGGTTCTTACGCGCACGAGAACTCGCGTTCCACGAGGCGCTCGATCCGTTCCGCGGTGACGAGATCGGGCCGGGGCTGAAAGTGAAGACCGATGCCGAGATCGACGCCTGGCTGAAGAAGGTCGTCATCACCGCGCACCACCCGGCCGGCACCTGCGCCATGGACTCCGACGGCGTGCTCGATCCCGATCTGAAAGTGCGCGGCATCGAAGGCTTGCGCGTGTGCGACGCCTCGGCAATGCCGGACCTGGTCTCCGCGCACATCAATGCCTGCGTGATCATGATGGCCGACAAGGCCTCCGACATCATCCGCGGCCGGCGGGCGCTGCCGCGGGCGGAGATTTAAAGTCGATGACGTCAAGTTGATTCAATCCATCGTCATTGCGAGGAGCAGAGCGACGAAGCAATCCAAGAACGTCGGCGCCGCACTGGATGCTTCGTCGTCCCTTCGGAGCGCCTCGCAATGACGCCGCTGATGCAGGCCGCCGCGCCAGCGAGCCCGGCGCACGCTACAATGCAGCAACAATGCCGAGCAGCCTCAAGGCGTACAAAGCATCATGGTTGCGACGGATCGCCATCCGCATGGCGATCGTGCTGCTCGTGCTGCTGCTCATCCCTTACGCGGTCGCGCCATTTTACCGGGTGATCGATCCGGTCTCGACGCCGATGCTGTGGCGCTGGGCGACGGGGGCGCGCGTCGCGCGCATCGTCGTGCCGCTCGACCGCATCGCCCCGGTGCTGCCGCTCACCGTCATTCTCGCCGAGGACGCCAGCTTCTGCCACAACCGCGGCATCGATCTCGGCGCCATCCGCGAAGCGTTGCAGCATTCCGACGACGACCTTGCGCTGTCGCGCGGCGCCTCCACCATCACCCAGCAGGTCGCCAAAAACCTGTTCCTGTGGTCTGGCCGCAGCATCGTGCGCAAGGTGCTGGAGCTTCCATTGGCGCTGTGGATCAACGTGGTGCTGCCCAAGCGGCGCGTCATGGAGATTTATCTCAACGTCGCCGAATGGGGCCCGAACGGCGAGTTCGGCGCCGAGGCGGCGGCGCGCTATGCCTTCGGCATCTCGGCGCGCAATCTCAACGCACTGCAGGCCGCGGAACTCACCTCCGTCCTGCCGAACCCGGTGCAGCGCAGCGCCCGTCATCCAAGCGTGCTGGTGCGGCAGCTCGCCGCGCTGCACCTGCGCCGGGCCGCCGCGCACCCGTCGCTCGACGCCTGCTTGCGCGCCCACTAGCGTCCGCGGCCTCATTGAAGCTATAAGCCCGCATTCCGTCATTCCGGGACGCGCCAAAGGCGCGAGCCCGGAAGCCATGACCCCTGCGGCTGGGATTATGGATTCCGAGTTCCTCGCGGAGCTTGTCATCGGGCCGGCAGTTCGGGCCGGACCCGTTGGCTCGGCCCCGGAATGACGATTGGTCGATTTGAACGTGAGGAGTGCCTTCCATGGCCGTGCCGAAACGAAAAGTATCGCCTTCCAAGCGCGGCATGCGCCGGTCGGCGGACGCGCTCAAGGCGCCCACCTACATCGAGGACAAGGATTCCGGCGAATTGCGCCGGCCGCATCACATCGATCTGAAGACCGGCATGTATCGCGGCCGGCAGGTGCTGGCCAAAAAGTCCGAAGCGTAAGGCAGCTCGTCGAGCGTGGCTCGAGGCTGCCGGCAGGGCTGCAGCACCCTTACAACGAACGCGACACAACATCTCCAGCATGACTAGGCCACTGGCCGAGCGCACGGTAGGCGGCGCTCGCCGTGTCGGGCTCGGCGCGACGGCGTACCCGCGTCTGCGGCATCTGGGCGGCGGTCGCGATAAGGTGGGCGACGAACGGCGCATCCGCGCGAGCCGAAGCCGTCGCAGCACGCGTGTCCGGCGCCGGTCCAATTGCAATTAAAGCTGTGGTCATCGGCATTCGCCCGTGCCGCGCTGTCCCATAGTGAGACATTGCCGGCTCTCTCGGACGGCACGTCGCAAGCGCCATGCCGCGGCAACGGAAAGCCCGACGAGCGAATAATGGACACGACGTTTTGGGCTGGCGCGGCGCTTTTGCGCCGGAAGCCGCTGGGAGAGGTGAGCGCGACCCTAGCCCTGCCCGTCGCCCTTATCCGTCAGGCGGTCGATCTTCTTCTGCATCTCGTCGAGCTGGCGCTTCAGCTCGTCGATGTCGCCGGGCTTTCCGGCAGGCTTCTCGGTCGGGCCCGGTACGGCTCCGCCTTGGCCCTCGCGGCGCGCAAACGGCGTGAACATCGCGAAGGCGCGCTCGAACATTTCCATGTTCCGGCGCACCTGATCTTCCAGCGCGCCGAACGGGCTGACGCCGAACGCCTGCGCCATCTGTTGGCGGAATTTCTCCTGCTCGCGGGTCAGCGATTCGATCGAGACTTCGAGATAGCGCGGCACCAGCATCTGCATGCTGTCGCCGTAGAAGCGGATCAGCTGACGCAAAAACGTAGC
>JASHPU010000289.1 GCA_030037885.1 Xanthobacteraceae bacterium
GCCGAACACGTAGGTCCACGAGCCGTTGCAGCGCATGGCGGCGCTCGGGCCGCGCGTGCAATTGGCGAGGCAGCGCAGCCGCCGCACCTCGACGTCGGTGCCGGCCGCGGCACGCTCGGTCGCCGCCGCAAGGAGTTCGCCGGGCCGCGGCCCCTGGTCCGGTTCGCCGGCCGCGCGGCAGGTGATGCAAACGTAGACGAGCGGCGCGGCACTGCGTCCGTCGGCATTTTGTTTCACGTCGATTGCAGGATCGCCCAACCGTGCGGCTCCGCGGGAAAAGATTTGGCCGGGTGCGCAGGTGCGGACCGTCTTGCGCCGAGGCACCCCGCCCGGCTCGATCGCATCGTCGGCAGGTCTCCTGGCTCGCGGTTTAACGCCCGTGACCGCCTTCCCGGATTGAAAATCCAGTGGCTTTTTGGATTACGGGCTCGCCGCTTACAGTTGCGGGGGCAGCTGCGGATTAGGAACCTGGGTTCCGCACCGCATTCCCTTTTCGGCCTCTCGCGAGGCACCGTCGATACGCTATTGATAGATTTCGCCCGGCCGGGCTGTCAATGTGATGGCGAAGGCAAGTGTCCGGCGGTACGCATGATCGATTCGTCATTCCGGACTCGCCGCTTCGCGGCGATCCGGAATGACGATCGAGAAATTCCGCGTTGCATCTATGGTGAGCGGCGAAGCGAAACTCGCGTTCGTGCTCGGCGGCGCCCGTTCGGGCAAGAGCCGCTATGCCGAGAGCTTGCTCACCGCGCTGCCGCCGCCGTGGATCTACATCGCCACGGCGGCGGCAGGCGATGCCGAGATGGCGGCACGCATCGCGGCGCACCGCGCGCGCCGGGCCGCGTCGTGGCGCACCGTCGAAGCGCCGCGCGATATCGCGCGCTCGCTCGCTTCGTGCGGCGATGCGCCGGTGCTGGTCGACTGCCTGACGCTGTGGCTGTCGAACCTGATGCTGTCGGAAGCGGACGTCGACGCTGAAATCGACCGCCTGGAGAAAGCGCTGCAAGCGGCGGCGGCGCCGGTCGTGCTGGTGTCGAACGAAGTCGGCTTCGGCATCGTGCCGGATCATCCGCTCGGCCGGCGCTTTCGCGACCGGCAGGGTTTGCTCAACCAGCGCATCGCGGCGTGCGCCGACCGCGTCATCCTCATGGTCGCGGGCCTGCCGCTCGTCCTGAAAGACGCCGCGAAGGACGCACCATGACCGAGACCGCGAGAAAAACCGAAACCGGCGAAGCCGAACGCCACCGCGCCAAGATGATCAAGCGCAAGGCCGTGCAGGACGCCGAGGTGGCGCAAAAGACCGTCGAGAAGGGTTTGCTCATCGTGCATACCGGCCCCGGCAAGGGCAAATCGACGGCGGCGTTCGGACTGGCGCTGCGCATGCTCGGCCGCGGCCGGCGCGTCGGCGTGGTGCAGTTCATCAAGGGCGCCTGGCATTCGGCCGAGCGCGACGCGCTGGCGCGGTTCGGCGATCAGCTCATCTGGCACACCATGGGCGAGGGCTTTACCTGGGAAACCCAGGACCGCGCCCGCGACGTCGCCGCCGCCGAGCGCGCCTTCGCCAAGGCGCGCGAACTCCTGGACGACCCGAACCTGGCGCTCGTCATCCTCGACGAGCTCAACATCGCGCTGCGCTACGATTATCTCGATCTCGCAACCGTGCTCGCGGCGCTCACCGGACGGCGGCCGGATTTGCACGTGGTCGTGACCGGCCGCAACGCCAAGCCGGACCTCGTCGCCGCCGCCGACCTCGTCACCGAGATGACGCTGGTGAAGCATCATTTCGCCGCCGGCGTGAAGGCGCAGGCCGGCATCGAGTACTAAGCGATGGCGGCCGCCGCGCTGATGATCCAGGGCACCGGCTCCGACGTCGGCAAGTCGCTGATCGTCGCCGGGCTGGCGCGGGCCTTCGCGTTGCACGGCCTGAAAGTCCGGCCGTTCAAGCCGCAGAACATGTCGAACAATGCAGCGGTGACGGCGGACGGCGGCGAGATCGGCCGCGCCCAGGCGTTGCAGGCGCGCGCCGCGCGCGTGCCGCCCAGCGTGCACATGAACCCGGTGCTGCTCAAGCCGCAGAGCGAGATCGGCGCGCAGATCGTGGTGCAGGGCAGGATGTTCGGCAGCGCCAAGGCGGCGGCCTATCAGCACTTAAAGCGCGACCTGATGCCGTTCGTGCTCGACAGCTTTGCGCGGTTGCGCGGGCAAGCTGATCTCGTGCTGGTCGAAGGCGCCGGTAGCGCCGCCGAGATCAATCTGCGCGACAACGACATCGCCAATATGGGCTTCGCGCGCTCAGCCGACGTGCCGGTGGTGCTGCTCGGCGATATCGACCGCGGCGGCGTCATCGCGAGTCTCATAGGCACCAAGGCCGTGCTGGCGGCCGCAGACGCGGCGCTGATCCGCGGCTTCATCGTCAACAAGTTTCGCGGCGATCCGGCTTTGTTTGCATCCGGCATGGAGCGCATTGCGGCGCTTACAGGATGGCAGCCGCTCGGCCTCGTGCCGTTTTTTCCCGCGGCGCGCCTGCTGCCCGCGGAGGATGCGCTGGCGCTGGACGAACCAGATAACCGCTCATTACCGCGCAAGCGGGAATCCAGGAGCGGCTCGCTCGAAGCGTCGGAAAACTGGGTCCCCGCTTCCGCGGGGACGAGCGGCTCAGGCAAGCGTCTGCGCATCGCGGTGCCGATCCTGCCGCATATCTCCAATTTCGACGATCTCGATCCGCTCGCGGCCGAGCCCAACGTCGCGCTTGTGCGCGTGCGGCCCGGCAACGCGCTGCCGGGCGATGCCGATCTCGTCGTGCTGCCCGGCTCGAAAGCCACCATCGCGGACCTCGCGGCGCTGCGCGCGGCCGGCTTCGACATCGACGTCGCCGCCCATCGGCGGCGCGGCGGCATGGTTCTCGGCCTGTGCGGCGGTTATCAGATGCTGGGTCGGACAATTGCCGATCCGGACGGCATCGAAGGCCCGCCCGCGACCGTCGCGGGCCTCGGCTTGCTCGACGTGGCAACGACGCTCGCGCCCGACAAGCGGCTCGAAGCGGTGCGCGGCACGACCGACGACGGCGCGCCGTTTGCCGGCTATGAGATGCACATCGGCTTGACTGACGGACCCGATTGCGCGCGGCCGTTCGCGCGGCTCGCCGATGGATCGCCGGACGGCGCCATGTCGGCCGACGGCCGCGTGCTTGGCACCTACATTCACGGCTTGTTTGCCAACGACCGCCAGCGCGCATCGTGGCTTGCGCGTTTTGCCGCCGCGCCAGGCAATTTTGCTTACGAGGCCGCGATCGAGCAAACACTCGATGCGCTCGCCGCGCACCTTGCCGCGCATCTCGACCTCGGCCGGCTGCTCAAATTGGCGCGATGAGGCAGCATGATTGGGTCGAAGTGTTGCGGGGCTGGATTTAGATTTTTAATTATTTCAACGTCTTAGCCTGTTGAGGGGTGCTTGGAATGTCAACGAACGTTGACTTTTGCTATTGTCAGCGATCGCTGACATATGTTAATGTCAACGAGCGTTGACATGAGGAGGCTCATGTTCGTCCGTACACCTGCCGACCTCGGCGCCGTGATCCGCGACCGCCGCAAACAGCTGAAGCTCGATCAGGCGGCTTTCGCCAAACGAATCGGCGTCAGCCGGTATTGGGTCATCTTAATCGAGCGCGGCCATCCGCGCGCCGAACTAAGCCTCGTGCTTCGCGCCCTCGATGCTCTGGACATCCAGCTCGACGCCGGCGTCCGTGAAACCGACCGTCGCCGCCCGCGGGGCGTCGATATCGACGCCATTGTCGCCAAGGCCAAAGGGGGAAAGTCATGACCAGCGAGCTCGTCGCCCTTTTGGACGGGAAAGAGGTTGGTCGCGTCCATAGGGATGTGCGTGGCCGGCTCAGCTTTATCTACGAAGACGCACGGCGAAACGCCCACGATGCATATCCGCTGTCGCTCTCCATGCCACTTGGAGCCAAACAGCATGGTAGCGCCGTCACCGAGGCTTTCCTATGGGGCCTTTTGCCGGATAACGAGCAGGTGCTCTCGCGCTGGGCCGCTAAGTTCCATGTCTCAGCGCGCAATGTTTTCGGCCTCATTTCGAATGTTGGTGAGGACTGCGCAGGGGCCGTACAGTTCGTGACGCCTGAGCGTTTGAGCTCCGTTCGCAGCGGCAAGGAAGATAACGTCGAATGGCTTAGCGAATCCGCCGTCGCCACGCGCCTCGCAACATTGCGTGTCGACCACGCCGCATGGCGATTGCCGCGCGACACCGGTCAGTTCAGCCTTGCCGGTGCCCAACCGAAAACTGCCTTGCTTCTGCAAAACGGCCGGTGGGGCATCCCATCCGGACGCCTGCCGACCACGCATATTTTGAAGCCGCCAACCGGCCATTTCGACGGGCACGCCGAGAATGAGCATATCTGCCTCATGCTCGCGCGCCGCCTCGGCTTGCCAACGGCTCGATCGAAAGTCATGCGGTTCAAAGGCGAAATCGCCATCGTCATCGAGCGCTATGACCGGCAGCACAAGGGCAACGACATCATCCGCGTGCACCAGGAGGATATCTGCCAGGCGCTCGGCATCATGCCGACCAAGAAGTATCAAAATGAAGGAGGTCCGGGCGCCTCCAACATCGCCGAACTTTTGCGTACCTATTCGACCGATCGTCAAGAAGACCTGGACACGTTCATTGCTGCGATGGGTTTCAATTGGCTCATTGCCGCGACGGACGCGCACGCCAAGAACTTCTCGCTGCTTCTCAGTGGCCGCCGCGTCCGGCTCGCGCCGCTCTACGATATAGCGAGCATTTTGCCTTATGACGAGGTTGACCTGCAAAAGGTCAAGCTGGCGATGAAGATCGGCGGCGAATACAAGCTCACACACATCGGCCTGCATCAATGGCAGAAATTCGCCCGTGACATGCGCATCGAGCCCGATCGATTGGTCGAGTTGCTCGTGGCGATGGCCAAGCAAATTCCTGACGAAGTGAACGCCGCACGTGCGCGAGCCCGAGAGGATGGGCTGAAGGAGGCCATCATCGACGGTCTTGCGGCGCAATTGGTCAAACGTGCACGCGAGTGCCAATGGGTGCTCGAAAGCGTGTCCGCTGATTAGAGCATATCTCGCTCAGATAGCACCACGTTCTCGTCATGCCCGGGCTTGACCCGGGCATCCATGCGGCTTCAACGCAGCATGGATTGCCGGGTCAA
>JASHPU010000290.1 GCA_030037885.1 Xanthobacteraceae bacterium
GCGCCCGGGAAACGCAGCTATGTTAGCGCCTATGCGCTTGCGCGGGGGCGAGCGGATGGTGAAAACCGGAGATACACGCTTGCAGCACGACGAAAACCTCACGACCGAGCGGCCGACCTTCGTCACCCATCTGGAATGCGCCGCGACCGGCGAACGGCACGCCGCCGACGCGGTGCATAATCTGTCGCGCGCCGGCAAGCCGCTGTTGGTCCGCTACGATCTCGCCGGCGTCAAAAAAGCGCTGAGCAAACAGGCGCTCGCCGAACGGCCGCCCGACCTGTGGCGCTATCGTGAATTTCTTCCCGTGCGTCGCGTGGAAAACATCGTCAGCCTCGGCGAGGCGATGACGCCGCTGTTGCCGCTGCCGAAGCTCGGCAAAAAACTCGGCGGCGGCGAGATTCTGGTCAAGGACGAAGGCCGCTTGCCGACCGGCTCGTTCAAGGCGCGCGGCCTGGTGATGGCGGTGTCGATGGCGAAAGCCTTCGGCATCAAACACATGGCGATGCCGAGCAACGGCAATGCCGGCGCCGCGCTCGCCGCCTACGCCAGCCGCGCCGGCATCCGCTCCACCGTGTTCTGTCCCGAAGACACGCCGGAAGTGAATTTGAGCGAGATCGCGCTGCAAGGCGCGCGCGTCTATCGCGTCAACGGCTTGATCGACGATTGCGGAAAAATCGTCGCCGAGGGCAAGACCAAGGTCGGCTGGTTCGACACTTCGACGCTTAAGGAGCCGTACCGGATCGAAGGCAAGAAGACGATGGGGCTCGAACTCGCCGAGCAGCTCGGCTGGAGCGTGCCCGACGTGATCTTCTACCCGACCGGCGGCGGCACCGGGCTGATCGGCATGTGGAAGGCGTTCGCCGAACTCGAGGCGATCGGCTTCATCGGCGAAAAGCGCCCACGCATGGTGGCGGTGCAGGCGTCCGGCTGCGCCCCGATGGTGCGCGCCTACGAGGCCGGCGCCGAGCACGCGCCGCGCTGGGAGGACGCCCATACCATCGCGTCCGGCATCCGCGTGCCGCAGGCGATCGGCGATTTTTTGATTCTGCGCGCGGTGCGCGACAGCGGCGGCTTCGCCATCGCGGTGCCCGACGAGGCGATCGCGGCGGCGCTCGAAGAGGTGGCGCGCGAGGAGGGCTTGCTGCTCTGTCCGGAAGGCGCCGCGACCTACGCGGCCTATAAGCAAAGCCTCGCCGACGGCCGCGTGTCGCGCAGCGAGCGCGCGGTGCTGTTCAATTGCGCAACCGGGCTGAAATATCCGCTGCGGCTGGTGCGCAACATGCTGGACCGCCACCAGCCGATTGATTTCGCAAATTTGTAGGGTGGGTTAGCGCCGAAGGCGCGTAACCCACCAAGCAGCATGGTGGGTTACGCCGATTCGCGGCTAACCCACCCTACGTCATCAAAAAAATCCCAGCGACTCGCAGCCGGTGCCGGCCTGGAAGCTCGCCTTGTGCCGGCGATTGGGAATGTTGACGACGTGCACCGAGCCGTCGCCCTGGCAGGCCACGAACAATTCATCGCCGTGGAACGCCATGTCCATCGGCTGACTGCCGACCGCAATCGCGGTCTGCTGGCGGAACGACGGATCGATCAGGCTCACCGTGTTGCTGTTGAGACTGGTGACGCCGATCAAACTGTTGTCGGGCGCATAGCGCGCGATCTGCGCCGCTTTGGGGACGTCCTTGAGCACGACTTCGTCGCGGACGTTGCCGGCTTGGGTATCGATCAGGAACAAGGTCGGCTGCGCGTCGTCGACGGCGACGACGGTGCGGCCGTCGGCCGAGATGGCGATGCCGGCGAGCGGCCGCGGCGTCTTGATCTTGCCGAGCAGTTTGCGCGCCGGCAGGTCGATCACCGAGACCGTGCCGTCCTCCTCGTTCTCGGTGTAAAGGCGCCGGCCGTCCGGCGCGATGATCAGGCGGTGGCCGTTGGTCGAGCCGGAATCGATCGCGCCCACCACTGTGTTGTTTGCCGGATCGATCACCGCCACCACCGCGCTGTTCTCGCAGGTGATATAGATGAGCCCGTCCGGGCCGAGCTTGAGCGTATGCGGGGCGACGTAGGGCGCAAGATCGATGGTGGCGACGTGGGCGCGCGCGTGCAGATCGAACACGCAGAGAAGATGCTGCGGATTGGGATTGCGGCCGTGGATGCCGTCGCCGAAGATCGGCACGTAGGCCCGGCCGGTTTCCGGCACGATGAGCAATTCGTGGACGGTCTTGGGAAAGCCGTCGATCACGATTTCGGTCGCGTAGGTCGCCGGATCGAGGAACAGGACCTTGGCGCCCATCTTGTCGACCGCGATCATGCCGTGCGAGTTTGTTGCGTTCGCCATCGCTGTTCCCTGCCGTCATTCCGGGGCCGAGCCAACGGGTCCGGCCCGAAGAGGGGTATCCCTCGCGCTTGCGCGATGGGGACCCCGGGCCGGCCCGATGACAAGCTCCGCGAGGAGCCCGGAATCCATAACCACAGCCGCATGGATAATGACTCAGGCCTTCAAGAACGTCACTATCGGTGAATATGGATTCCGGGCTCGCGCCTTTTGGCGCGCCCCGAAATGACAAGTAGAGGACCATCCATGAATGCCGTCGCGTCACGCAACATAAAATTTCTCGGCCATACCGACCAGGGCGGCCGCGGCGACGGCGTCCAGGTCATGGTCAATCGCGGCTTCGCCTATGTGGGCCACGGCTTTTCCAACGGCATCACCGTCATCGACGTGCGCGATCCGCGTAAGCCGAAGCCGGTGAATTTCATGCCCTGCCCGCCGAACACGCGGGCCCATCATCTACAGACCCACGGCGACCTGTTGCTGGCGGTCAACGGCCCGAGCGTGTGGACCATGCAGGTGAGCCACGAATCCTACTTCCAGGGCACCTCGGGCGATGTGCTGGCCGGCCAGAAGTTCACCACGGGGCTGCGCGTCTACGATCTTTCGCAGCCGGAAGCGCCGCGCGAGATCGCGTTCCTGCCGCTCGGCGGCTTGGGGCCGCACCGTATCTGGTACGTCGGCGGCCGCTATGCCTACGTCTCGGTGCACTTGCCGGAATTCTCCGATCATATCCTGGTCATCGTCGACATGGCGGAGCCGACGCGCCCGCAAGTGGTCGGCAAATTCTGGCTGCCCGGCATGTGGACCGGCGGCGGCGAGACGCCGACCTGGCCGAAGGGCAGGCGCTACGCGCTGCATCACGCGCTCACCGCCGGCAATCTCGCCTATAGCGCCTGGCGGGACGGCGGGCTGGCGATCGTCGACGTTGCCGATCCGGCCAAGCCGAAACTCGTCTGCCACCGCAACTGGGATCCGCCGTTCGGCGGCGGCACCCATTCGCCGCTGCCGCTGCCCGACCGCAATCTTCTGGTCGTCGCCGACGAGGCCAATTTCGCCGATTGCAGTCTCGGGCTCCGCTACGTCTGGATTTTCGACGTGCGGGTGCCGAGCAATCCGGTCAGCATCGCGACCTTGCCGGTGCCGGACGACGCCGACTATTGCAAGAAGGGCGGCAATTTCGGCCCGCACAATCTCTGGGAAAACCGGCCGGGCGCGTTGCAGAGCTCGCGTTTCATTTTCGTCACGATGCACAATGCCGGCGTGCGCGTCTACGACATCGGAAATCCGTTCCAGCCGCGCGAGGTCGGTTCTTTCGTGCCGCGCGATCCCGAGCGCATGGCCGATCCACGGCCGAACCGGCCGCGCGTCATTCAATCGTGCGACTGCTTCGTCGACGCGCAAGGCATCATGTACCTCACCGACTCCAATGCCGGACTCAACATCCTGCAATTCGACGGCGCGTAGAACGCTCTCAGTTGTGCGCATCGCCATCGTCATTGCGAGGAGCCCCGAACGGACGACGGAGCGATCCAGGAGTCGGTGCACCCGACCCTGGATTGCTTCGCTTCGCTCGCAATGACGACTTCTGCCATGCTGCATCAAACGTAACGATCGTCCGGAGATCGGCATCGTCTTTCAGAGCCCGATCCTGGTCGAGCGCCTGGTGCTGCCGCCGCACGCCGTCGAGCGCGCGAGCTTCGGCAACGAGACGATGTAGCCTTCAGGGCCGCTGCGGCCGACCTATACCACCTTGCGCAAGAAGCCGTCGACGCTGCTGCGCAGGCTTTCGGCCGCGTTCTCGACCGCATCGGATGCCGCCAGTACGGTATCGGCCGAATTGCGCATATCCGAAATGCCGGTGGAGACACGTTCCAGCCCCGACACCACCGATTTCGTGCCCGACGCCGCCGCGGCGACGTTCTTCGAAATCTCTCCGGTCGCGGCGTGCTGCTGCTCGACGGCCGCCGCGATCGCCGCAGTGAATTGTTGAATCTCCTGCATGCGGCCGGTGATGCTGGCGATGGCGCGCACGGTGCTTTGCGTCGATGACTGCACCGCGGCGATCTGAGCGGCGATCACTTCGGTGGCCTTGGCGGTCTGCACCGCGAGCGCCTTGACCTCGGAGGCGACCACGGCAAAGCCCTTGCCGGCGGCGCCCGCACGCGCCGCCTCGATCGTGGCATTGAGCGCCAACAGATTGGTCTGTCCGGCCACGCTCTGAATGAGCTTGACGACGTCGTCGATCTTTTGCGCCGCCTGGGCAAGGCCGGCGATCTCGGCGTTGGTCGATTGCGCCTCGTTGGCGGCGGCGCGCACGACGTCGGTCGCGCGCAACAACTGACGATTGATCTCGGCGATCGATCCGGACAATTCCTCGGCGGCGGTCGAGGCAATGTCGACCCGGCCGAACGCTTCGTTGGAAGTATGCACCGCGCCGGCGGTCTGCGTGCTGGTCTGATTCGAGGTGACGGACAAGGCCGCAGCGGTGGATTTCATCGCCGCCACGTTGTCGGCCACGGTCTTCAACACGCCTTCGACGCTTTGCCGGAACCAGGCGATGGCCTCATCGACCACGGCGCGGCGCGTCTCCTGCTCGCCGAGCAGCGCGTTCTTGCGCTCCGCCGACCGCCGCTCGGTGATGTCGTCGTGGGTGCCGACCCAATAGGCGCCGCCCGGAACGGCGCGGTTGACCACCGAGACGGCGCGGCCGTCCGGCTCTTCACTGACAAAGCTGACCTCTTTTCCCGAAGCCATGCTGGCGGTGAGCTCGGCGCAGTATTGCGCCGCATCGCGGTGCAGCGAGCCGCTGTTGGCCCGGTGCTGGACGATTTCGACCAGGGTTGCGCCAGGCTTCACCACCTCCGGCGACAAGCGGTACATATCCAGATAGCGCCTGTTGCAGACGATCAGCCGGCCGCCGGCGTCGAACATCACCACGCCCTGGGTCAGGTTGTTGAGCGCCAGATCGAGCAATTGCCCTTTGTCGTCCAAGCGGCGGTCGGCGAACGCGCTGATCAGGCTCATACCGAGGATCGCCACGGCGACACTGGCGACGGCGATCGCGAGCGATCCCGGCGACAGCGACAACGCGGTGAAGGTCCGCGTCGGATCGGGAACGATTTCGACCGCTCCCATCGCGGTGAAATGATGCGACACGATGGCGAGCGTCAGCAGCAACGCGGAGAGCAACAGCGCACCGGGGCCGCGCCACGACACCGCAATCGCCAGTGACGCCATGCCGAGCGCCACGCCGATGACGATCGAGGCCACGACCAGCGGAATATCCCAATCGACGTGGCCGGGCAGCTCGACGGCCGACATGCCGATATAGTGCATGCAGGCGACGCCGCCGCCGATGATGGCGCCGCCTATCGCTGCGCCGCTCCGCGACGGCGCGAACACCGCGACCGCAAGGCCGCCGGCCGTAATAACCGCCGCAGCGAGCAGCGAAAACGCCGTCAGCCCGATATTGTAGGCGATGGGCACGCCGGGCTCATAGGCCAACATCGCGAGAAAATGCGTCGCCCAGATGCCGCAACCGGTCGCGGCGCCGGCGGCCGCGATCCAGATCGCGCGCACATGTCCGCTGTTGAAGCGCGCGCGATTGAACAGCGTGATTGCGGTCAGGCTCGCAAGGAAGCAGACCAGCCCGGCGACGACAACCAGGCGCCAGTCATGCTGCGTGGTCAGACAGGACAGAATCCGGAACATGGCGTCTCTGCTTCCAACGGGCACTCGATGACCCCTTAGGTAGCGGACACCGATTTACGCGCCGTTAAACAAGCACCCCGGAAAGTCCTGATCCGCCGGACACTCACAGTTGAGAGCCGTCGTCCAGTCGCGCAATCGTCGTGGGCGCAGGCGCGCTGGTGCGCCGCCGCGCTCCCCCTTACGCCTCGAGAATTTGCTTGTCCGGATCGAGCCAGAACGCCCACACCGCCGCGCCCGCCACCAACAGGCATGCCGCGACGATGAACGGCGCCTGCCAGTTGCCGTACTGGACCAGGATGCCGAACACCATCGGCGACAGGGCGCCGCCGATATTGCCGGCCATGTTCATCATTCCGGACACCGTGCCGGAATATTTGCCACCGGTGTCCATCGGCACCGCCCACGACGGCCCGATGGTGAATTCGAGGAAGAACAGCGCGCCGGTGAGGCAGGCCACGGCGACGTAGCCGCTTGCGGTGAGCGCCGCCGGCACGATGCACGCCGCGCAGCCGAGCAGGCCGATGATGGCGACGGTCCTGCGGCCGATCTTGGCGCTTCCCGTGGTCTTGAGCAGCCAATCGGTGGCGACGCCGCCGAGCGTGTCGCCGACCACGCCGGCAAGGAGCGGCAGCGACGCAAGGAAGCCGACCTTGAGCATTGTGAAGTGCCGAGCGTCATACAGATAGGACGGCAGCCAACTCAAGAAGATCCACAGGCAGTACACGTAGGTGAAATAGGCGCACATCACCGCCCACATGTTGGGCGATCTCACCAATGTGCCCCACGGCACGTCGGTCTGCTTGCTGATCGGCGGCGGTTTGATCGCGCCCTTGTCGTCGACTCCGCGGATGTACTCGAGCTCGGTCTTGTTCACCAGGTGATGCTCTTCGGGCAGGTTGCGGTAGCTGATGAACCACCACGCCGACCAGACCAGCCCGATCGCGCCGCAGATGTAGAACACCTCGCGCCAACCGAGGTAGTGCATGATCACCACCACGATCGGCGGCGCCAGCGCGGCGCCGAGCCGGCTCGCGCTGTGGGTGACGCCCTGAACGAGGCCGCGCTCGCCCTGCGGGTACCAGAGCTGCATGGCGCGCGTGGCGCCCGGAAAGGCGCCGGCCTCGCCGACCCCGAACAGGAAGCGGACGGCGATGAAGCTTACCGAACTGAAGGCCGTGGCGGTGGCGGCGGTCATGATCGACCAGTAGGTGACGACGCCGCCCAGCACGCGGCGGGCGCCGAAGCGGTCGCTCAGCCAACCGCCGGGGACCTGAAATATCGCATAGGCCCACACGAAGGCGCTGAAGATGAACCCCATGGTCACCTTGTCGAAGCCGAAATCCTTGCTGATTTGCGGCGCCGCAGTGGAAATGTTGACGCGGTCGAGGTAGGTGATGAGGTACATCACGCTGATCAGCAGCAGCACGTACCAACGGCCGCGGCTCGGCTGTGCGCCTGCGGGTTCCGGCATTGTCTACTCCCCTGCTGGCCCCATGCTGGGCTTTCGCGCCGCAACCTGCCCGCTAATCCGGTGGCCGGCAAGGTCGCGCAATGCCGCGGCGGGAAGCCGCCCCGTGCGCTATAGTGCGCCGACAGCATCGCCGGGACCGCCCATGATCAAGCGCTACAGCGACCATGCCGCCAACGAGCGTACCTTTCTGGCCTGGGTGCGCACCGCCATCGCGGTCATGGCCTTCGGCTTCGTCATCGAACGGTTCGATCTGTTTTTGTCGGTCGCCGCACCGCGCGCGGCGCTGCCGCAGATCGCCCCGCATAATCAGGCGTTCGCCAACGCGGCCGGCCTCGCCTTCATCGCCATCGGCGTCATCACCATCGTCATCGCCGCCTTCCGCTTCGTCACCACCGCCAAGGCGATCGAGTCTGACGCGGCATCGCCGAGCCCGGGCGAGCGGTTCGACATCGCGCTCTCCGTGCTGATCGGACTGTTGGGCGTTTCGCTGTTTCTCTACATGGCGCACGCGGTGGTGCTGGCGCCGTGAAGCGGCCCATCAAGACGGCGCCCAAGCGGCTGGCGGCCGCGCCGCCGGTCGTGATAGTGAGCGGCCGTGGTTGGTGAGAGGCGCATGAGCGGCAAGAGAATCTGGGTTGCCGGGCATAACGGCATGGTCGGCTCCGCAGTCACGCGTTGCCTCGCGGCGCGCGGCGACGAAGTGCTCAAGGTCGGCCGCGATTCCCTCGATCTCCGCCAGCAATCCGCCGTCCAGGCCTGGCTGGCCCAACATCGCCCCGACGCGACCGTGCTGGCCGCCGCCAAGGTCGGCGGCATTTATGCGAACGACGCCTATCCGGCGGATTTCATCTACGAAAACCTCGCGATCGAGACCCATGTGATTCACGCCGCGCATGTTGCCGGCATCGATCGCCTGGTCTTTCTCGGCTCGTCCTGCATCTACCCGAAATTCGCGCCGCAGCCAATCAAGGAGGACGCGCTGCTCGGCGGCGCGCTGGAGCCGACCAACGAATGGTACGCAATCGCCAAGATCGCCGGCATCAAGCTCTGCCAGGCCTATCGCAAGCAGTACGGCCGCCGCTACATTTCGGTCATGCCGTGCAACCTCTATGGCCCCGGCGATAATTTCGATCCACTGACCAGCCACGCCATGGCGGCGCTCATTCGCAGGTTCCATGAGGCGAAAGTCGCCGATCGTCCGGAAGTCACGGTCTGGGGCACCGGCCGGCCGATGCGCGAGTTTCTGCATGTCGAGGATCTGGCGCGCGCGGTCGTGTTTCTGTTGGACAATTACGACGGCGACGAGCCGATCAATTGCGGCGCCGGCAGCGACGTATCGATCGCCGCGCTCGCCGACATCATCGCCCGCGTGGTCGATTACCGCGGCAGGATCGTATTCGATCCGACCAAGCCGGACGGTACGCCGCGCAAACTGATGGATTCGAGCCGCATCGCCGCGCTCGGCTGGACGCCGCAAATTGCGCTGCAAGACGGCATTGCCGCCACCTACCGCTGGTATCTGGAAAACAAGGCCGCCGGCGCGACCTTGGCGGCTTGATGACGGACGGCTGTTTGATCGTCGCAAGATTTGATCGTCGCAAGTCCGGATGCTAGGGTTTGACGCGAGCGATGGGCCGCAGCTCCACGCCGGCCACCCCACAAGTCTGCGACACACAAGTCTGCGACACACACGGAACGTTTTGGACGTGCGGCAGAGCATTTTCTCGATCGACGTCGAAGATTGGTTCAATCTGTCCGGCACCGGGCAGGAGCCGCCGCCATCGCAGTGGGACCATCTCGAAAGCCGGCTGGAGCAGAATTTTCGCGGCTTGCTCGAGCTTTTGGCGGAACGCAGCAGTACGGCGACCTGCTTTTTCCTCGGCTATTTCGCCAAGCGGTTTCCGCATCTGGTGCGCGAGGCCGCCGCGGCGGGCCACGAGATCGCCTCGCACAGCTATTTTCATCGGCTGGCCTACGACATGTCGCCGGCGGAGTTTTACGAAGACGCATTGGCGTCGCGCCACCTGCTCGAAGATATTGCCGGCAGGCCGGTGCGTGGCTACCGGGCGCCGGCGTTTTCCGTCACCGCACATACGCCGTGGTTTTTCGACAAGGTGGCGGAAGCCGGCTACAGCTACGACTCGTCCGTATTCCCGGCGCGCCATCAGACCGGCGGCCTCGCCGGCGGCAGCTTCGAACCCTATGCGGTGCAGACGTCGGCGGGCGCCATCACGGAGTTTCCGATCACCGTGGTGCCGATGCTGGGCACGCGGCTGTGTTTCTTCGGCGGCGGCTATCTTCGGCTGTTTCCCTATCCGGTGATCCGCACCATGGCGCGCCATACGCTCGACAGCGGCCGGCCGGTCGTGTTCTACATCCATCCGCGCGAAATCGATCCCGCTCAGCCGCGCCTGCCGCTGAGCCTGCGGCGCCGGTTCAGTTGCTACGTCAATCTCCGCTCGACGCGCGCCAAACTCGACGCGATCTTGCGCGAGTTTCGCGTCACGTCGTTCGACCGCTACATCGCGCATGGGACTTGGCAGTGAGCGAACGCACCGCGACCTTCTTCGACCGCTACGCGGTCGACTTCAACGCGATCTACGGCAACAGCGACCGCGCGTTCGAGGGGCTGATCAACCGGCTGTTTCGCCGCTCCATGCTGGTGCGCTACGAGCGGACGCTGGCCGGCTGCCGCCCCATCGAAGGCTTTAGCGTCATCGACATCGGCTGCGGCCCGGGACATTACAGCGTCGCCCTGGCGCGCGCCGGCGCCGCGCGCGTGCTCGGCTTGGACTTCGCTCCCGGCATGCTGACAATCGCCAGCCAGGCGGCGCAGGCGGCCGGCGTCGCGCCGCGCTGCGCGTTCGTCAGCGGCGATTTCCTCACCTATCCGATCGGCGAAAAATTCGACTACGCGGTGGTCATGGGCTTCATGGACTACGTCCGCGACGCGCGTTCCATCGTCGATCGCGTCTGCGCCATCACCCGCCGGCGCGCCTTTTTCAGTTTTCCCAAGGCCGGCGGGCCGCTCGCCTGGCAGCGTCAGTTGCGCTACCGCAACCGCTGCGATCTTTTCCTTTACCGCGAGCAGCAAATCCGCAAGCTGTTGGCCGCGACCGCCGCGGCATTCTCGATCGAATCGATCGGACGGGATTTTTTCGTGACGCTCGAATTGAGCAAACCCGCGTGACGTCATTCCGGGGCCGAGCGAAGCGAGGAGCTCGGAATGACGACAGAAGTGGCGATCCGGAATCGCTTCACACTTTGCCCGCCAAAACCGCCGCCAGCAATCCGATATTGCCGAGAAAGGTTTGGCGGTACACGCCGGCGCGCAGGAGACCATAGGCGCGCGGCAATACGCTGCGTTTGCGCGAGTGCCGGAATTGCTCGAACGTCCTGCGGTTTTCAGCGGTCATCACGTCTGCAAGGCGCTCCAATGCGCGCACGTGCATATCGGTCCAGGTCTTGTATTGGCCCTGCCACAACATTCCGGCGCGGCGCATCTGCGCCCCCGCCGCCCGGTTCGAGCCGATCACATTGCCGGCGTGCATGCGATAAGCGACCGTCGGCGCGCTGTCGTAAAGCATGCGGCCGCCCGCAGCGGTGATCGCGAGATAAATCCACCAATCGTGTGCCGCAACGTTCACGTCCGGGCCGGCGCGCATCAATAGCTGCCGCGCCGCTTTGTTGAGCACGAGGGTATTGCCGCTGGCCAGGCTTTGCGTCAGCGCATTGCGAAAATGCGGCGGCTTCTTGTACAGCAGCGACAGCCTGATAGCCGCACCGTTCTCATCAATCAGCCGCGTCCGCGAGCAATAAACGGCCGGCTCGTCGGCAGCCGCAGCGGCGAGCGACGCCGCCGCCCGCGACAGTTTATCGGCCGCCCAGACGTCATCCTGATCCGACAGCGCGTAACAGGTGCTCGTTATCGACGGATCGCAGACCAACGACAGAAAGTTGGCCGCAAACCCCCGGCATGGCCCGCGGCGAATATGCACCCGTTCGGCGCCGTGTTTTTTTTGAAACGCTTCGAGCAACGACAACGTCGCGTCCCGCGAGCCGTCGTCGGACACAAACAGCCGCCAATCGGCAAAATCCTGCGCCTCGTACGACACAAGCTGCTGCGGCAAAAACCGCGCGCCGTTATAGGTGCAAAGCAGGATGGCGATGGGAGCGGATGCTCCGCGTCCTCTTATCAACCCGTTTGCTGAAGACGCATGCACCGGATCAGAAGCCATGAATGGAAAAAATTTTGGTGGTACCTTGAAGCGTAGTGCCGGTTGTGGCATTCGTCTGAATGCCGCCCGGGGTCATCCGCGGCATCGATGCCGCGGCCTCATTGAAGCTGCATAAGTACCTAAATCCGCAGCCATTAACAGGGGGTCATCCGCGGCATCGATGCCGCGGCCTCATTGAAGCGCACTCGACCAGGCCGCTCGCATGAAGCGCGCGTCGCCGGCGCGGGGTCACGAGGCAGGCCCCAATGACGTTCGCGGATAAGGGCACTAAGCCCGGAGGGCAAAAGTGGAAAAGGGAAGAGAGAGGTGCCTTGACGCCGCGCCGCGATGCGCGATCCTAAAAGGTGCGGCGAGAGTCTTTGCATGACCCCACCGAGCGCCGTCATACCTATGGGCTTTCCGACGGGAGCAAGCCGGGGATCGGCAATGTGTCGAGCGACGCTTGGTGGAGCGCAAGTTGTTTGAAGGGCCTCGCGCCCGGATGGCTTTTCCTGCCGATCACGATGATCGGCACTCCCGCCCGTCGCAATTCCGTGATGCGGTGGGAAGGACAGGTGACGCCGGTGCCATTGATGATGTCGAGCGTTGTGCAGCCCGGATGGGCTTTGATGTAGTCGTAGACTAGCTGACATTGTTTGCTGAGATTCATAGGTCTCAATAAAGTGAGTTGGTAAGGGCTGCAAAGTGAAGGTCTTTGCGGCCGAGGCAAAGAGGCGGACGGGCACCGCGAACTCGAACGAGGCCGCGCCTCACCTGGGCAAGCAGCGCGCGGATCAGTATTCCTGCGCCAGCATCACGGTGAGGACGCGGGTCGTCACGGCTTCGTTGGCCGGATCGGGCGAGCCGAATTTGAGTGCGCGATCGTAGGCATCGATCTTCCAGAAGATGAATGACCCGCGGCACGTGCTTGGTGCAGATGCAGCCGGAGATAAGGCAACGCCCGCGGATGCGTCGCGGATGGTTCACCGGGCAGATGCAGCCCGGCACCGAGCACACTGGCACGCGCCAGTCGTGGTCGGGACCGTGGTGGCCGCAGGAACGGCATGGAGGCATACGCTTGGTAGGTAAGTGGGCTGATAAGCTCGACGCGGCCGCTACCATGAGGAGAGCGGCGGAGCGAACCCTCAGCGGTCTACGCGCGCATTTTCCTGCCGGGGTCCTTTAGAGCGACGACCGGACCTTCGTCGCCACAGGCGACGCTCGTCCGGTCGGAGCGCGTGCCCGCCGCTCAGGCGCGACGGCGCGGGCGGCGGGCACCTTGATGGGCGGGTGGGCGGCAGGCGTGAGATTGCGCATAACGCGACGACCGCGGCGGACTATCGGACGGCTTTGCTGTCCGATAGTCCGTAACGCGGGTGTTCGTTATGCTCCGCTGGTATCTGGCGATCACCGTTCCCATGCCTAACCGCCCCTCGGACTCGAACGAGGGCACGGCGACCGCAGGGAGCGTGCCCGAGGCACCAACAAAGTACGTGCCGAGTTTCAGCACGCAGCGATGAAACGAATTTCCTGGCTCAATCACCAGGGTCGATCACGACAAAATCATTCAATTATATAGAAGATATAACCTCTGTCGTGCGCGCAAAGCTGCACCGCCAATTTTCTACTCTGCTGAGAATATTGAGGAAATTCCCTCCCACTTGTGGATACGGCCTATGGATACGGAAACCACTGCCGTATCCATAGCCGTAGGCACAGGGGTAACCACAGGGGGTCGAGCGCTTCCGCGCGTTCCACGCTTTGGCTGAAGGTCGGACGGTCGTGATGATAGCCGTTAAGTCGAGTGTCGGGGGCGAAGCCGACATCATGTCGGATGACGAATCTGTCGTGAATGACCCATTGCGTTGATTGGCCGCCTGCATTTGCTGCGTTGCAACGACGCCATTAAATCGCGGCTGCGCAGGTTTGCGCGAACTCTGTCGCGCCCGGCATGAGCGCGCTTACAGTGAGTCCTCACCAAGTATATAATCGCAGCATCCCAGCTAAATGGCGTTGCGATCAGGACACACATAACTAAATCTAGATCACGCAACCGTTAGGTGGCTGCACTCGTATTATGCAATGTTGAGGGAAGCGAGCGCAGGATTTAGCGGACTTGTGCACCGAATTCGTGCGGAACGGAGGCGACTTCACGACTGTGTGGACGACTTTGCTCAAGAGCCATCCGCTTGTTAATGGCCTCCCGGAAGCCAAACTGGCAGACAAAAGAGGCATGTTGGACATTCAACTCATCACGGGTGAGCGCCTCGTATACGACGGCGATGGCAAGAAATTCAGCGTGAAGCAGTATAAGCGAGAGGGGCGGTGGGGCCAGAAACATGCCAGGCTGCGCTTGATTTTCGTTCGAACCGCCAAACCTCTCTCGGAACCGCGGCTATGTTTTCCCCGAACAACCGCCAGCTCCCAGGTGAAGGTCTCCAAGGATCAAAAACGATGAAGAATGCGTGCTACGCATGTGGCTGATCGCGTGAAAGGAGCGACGGTAGAATGTCACCACAGAATTATAGCATGCTGCAAATCTGTATCATCTGTTCCTGGTCTTCCTGCTTGGGACAAAGGCACTATTGCAGCATCCAGAATGGTTTAATGGCGAAGAGCGCGCGGACAAGCCGCAGGCCAATCTGGGTCAGGATCATGGAAGGGCTGCATCTGCTGAGCGGTTTATAACTCTGGGCTCGGCCACATCGACCCAGGACTCGGGGTTCTTCAATCACGTCCTTCCCAGATTTCAAGCAGCGACAGGATTGGATGTTCACGTTGAGGCGGTTGGAAGCGAGCGGGCTCTAGCAATGGCAGCGAGGGGCAGCGTCGATGCGTTACTTGTCGATGACGTGGTCGGTGAGGGCAATATTGTGACAGATGGTTATGGCATTGATCCCCGCGACGTAATGCACAACGATTTCGTCATTGTCGGGCCCACCTCCGATCCGGCGGGCATTCGTGGATTGAGCGATGCACTTACGGCATTCGCCTTAATTGCCGCAAAGAGGGTTCTATTTGTCAGTCGAGGTGACAGTGGAGGCACCTATGTTATGGAGCGTCGGCTGTGGCGATCGGCAGGTATCCAGCCTGCGGGCCAGGCTTGGTATCGTAAATTGGACGAGGGAATCGGGGCAGCTCTCAATTTTGCTGCCGCGGCCAACGCCTACACCCTGGTTGATCGAGCAACGTGGGCAAACTTTAAGAACAGGCAGAGCCTCGAAAATTTTGACCGAGGGCGATCCGGTACTCTTTAATCTCTACGGCAGCATTCTTGTGAATCCAACCAAATGGCCAACTGTGAAATTCGAAGCGGCCAAGACATGGCAACATTGGCTGACGTCGAAGGCCGGTCTTGATGCGATTGCGTCATACCGCGTCGATGGCCAAGAAGTTTTCTTTTTAACGAGATGAAATCGACGCTTTCGACCGTCAACGGACCTTTGCAAGCGGGGCCCGTTACGACGGCTCTGTTCATCCGTTCTCGAAATTGTTTTCGGCGGTGCAGAATATTTAGTGAAAAGGCGGACGAACTATTATGCGGGGAGAGACCGTAGAAGGGCAATTATTGAATTGGGAATGAAGGTGTTCGTCCGGACATCGCATCAGGAGATCGCCCATCTCAACTTGGATGGTCGAATGACGGATGGCAAGCTGTGCTCAAGGACGTGCAACCTTTCCGTCATAAAGGCGTCGCCGGTCTTGTCATCGTGTCATCGGGACGGACAAGATCAAACGTCGCCCTATCAGCGGCGATCTTTCTTAGCAGTTGGCGGGTGACGCCCGGAGTCCAGGCACCTGAATTGCCGGAATTATTGCGGCGCAAAATGACGCCCCTGGCGCGCCGCGCCGGATGACGCTGTCAATTGACGCAATCGGGGCCGAAGCGGACGTGCGTCCATCGAATCCAATCGGTCGGTCCTGACCCCCAGCGTCCAATCGACGGTCGATCTTGTTGTGATGCACAACGCCATTTCGCCACGGCTGGAGCGCAATAACCTCAGCCACCTGCGGTGGTTAAAGCTCTATACCCGATAGAAGACGTGAGTCAGCGCCAGCGCGATCTGCGGAAAGGCGGAAAAGACCACGACGAAGCCGAGAATGATGAGGAGGAACGGCAGCACCGCGAGGATCAGGTCCTTGAGCCCGATATCGGGCGCGATGCCCTGAATGATGAACAGGTTGAGCCCGACCGGCGGGTGAATGAGGCCGGTCTCCATGACGAGGCTCATATTGACGCCGAACCATACCGGGTTGAAGCCATGCGCCAGAAGTCCCGGCATGATCACCGGCGTGACCATCAGCACGATGGCTACGGGCGGCAGGAAGAAGCCCGCCAAGATCACCACGACATCGATCCAGAACAGGAACTCCCATTTCGACATCTGCAGGCCGACCAGCCACTGGGTCGCACTCTGGGTGATGTAGAGATAGCTCATGACGTAGCTGAAGAGGAACGCCATCGCGATGATCATCATGACCATCGAGGCGTATTCGGCGGTGCCGAGCACGATCTTCTCGATATCGCGCCAGCGATAACAGCGGTAGACGATCGCCACCATGACAAGCGTGGCGAACGCGCCGACGCCCGAGACCTCGGAGGGGGTGGCGTAACCGCCATAAAGCGCCAGCATCACCACGGCGATGATGCTGAGAAACGGCAGCAGGCGCGGCAGCGATTCGACCCGCTCGCCCCAGGTGAAATGCTCGGCTGCTATCTTGGTCGCCGGCCCGGCCGATGACCGTCCCGGCATGCGCGCGCGGCGTTGGTCGAAATAGGAGCGGACGATGACCCAGAGCGCGAACAGCGACATGAGCGCGAGGCCCGGCACGATGCCGGCGAGGAACAACTGCCCGATCGACTGCTCGGCGACGATGCCATAGAGGATCAGCGTCACCGATGGCGGGAATAGAATGCCAAGCGTGCCGCCGGAGGCGACGAGCGCCCCGGCAAAGCCCGGGGCATAGCCGCGCTTGCGCATCTCAGGGACGCCCATGGCGCCGATCGCCGCCGCGGTGGCGCTGCTCGAGCCGCACATCGAGGCAAAGATGGCGCAGCCGATGACATTGGCAACGCCGAGCCCGCCGGGTAATCTGTGCGTCCAGCGATAGACCGATTCATAAAGATCCGCTGCCGCCCGCGTTCGCCCGACCGCTATGCCCATCAGCATGAAAAGCGGAATTGCAAGCAGGGTGAAATTTTCCATGCCTTCATAGAGCGTCTCGGCGAGCTGGCCCACATTCGCGATTGGCATGAATGCCAGCATGAAGACCACCGAGACGCTGCCGAGCGCGAACGCAACCGGCATGCCCGACAGCAGCAGGATCAGCGCTACGACGATGAAGAGAATGCCGATCTCGCCTGGACTCACCGTCCCTCGCCCTCACCGCCGCGGGATCCGATTTCCTCGACGATCTGTATGATGTACTCAAGCGTGATCAGCGCCATGCCCACCCCGATCAGGGTATAGGGAATCCACAGGTGCGGCGCCCAGGTCGAGTCCGTGGTCCAGCCCTGGCTCCAGGCCTGCCAGTCATATTGCAGCACCATCACCGCGACGAAGAGGCAGAGCAGCGCCGAGAGGACGTCGCCAGCGAAAATCCGCCACCGGTTCCAGTGCGCCGGCATCAGCGCCTGCAACACCTCCGTTCCGATATGGCCGCGCCGCATCTGGGTGTAGTTGGCGGCGAGGAACGTGGCGCCGATCAACAGAAAGATGTTGAGCTCGAGATTCCAGGTGTGCGGCTGGCGCAAATAATAGCGCCAGACCACCTCATTGGTGATGATGACCGCCGACGTCATAATGAGCAGGCCGGCGACGATGCCGCCGACGTAGTTGAGCGCCCTCACAGCCCGGCAAAAGCCGCGCCACAGCCGCGCCGGGCCGCCCGCGCGGGATGCTGGCGCGGCGCCGGTGCCACCGCCGTCTGCACTCATGCGACGGCGGTGGCGAGGTCGAGCAATTTCTGCCCGTCCGGAACCTGCTTGGCGAAGCTCTTCCAGGCGCTTTGTTGCGCGAGCTTTTTCCAGGCGTCGAACTGCTGGCGGTCCATGTCATGGACATGGTCGCCGGCCTTGCCGAACACCGCCGCGACCTTGCTGTCGTCGGCCCGGCACGACGATAGTACAAAGCCCTGGAGCGAGTGGCCGACCTCCATCACGATCTGCTGTTGCGCCGGCGTCAGGCTGTCATAGGTATTTTTCGACATCAGCAGCGGCTCGAACATGTACCAGAAGGTAAATTTCCGAGCCGTGGTGACGTCCTTTGCCACTTCCTCGAGGCGGAAACTCATCAGCGACGCGCTCGACGTCCACAGCGCATCGACCACGCCCGACTGCATCGCGTTGTAGGTCTGGTTCGAGGGGAAGGTCGAGATCGAAGCTCCGGCTGCCTGCAGCATCAACTCGATCATCTTGCCGGCGCCGCGCGTCTTGAGGCCCTTGACGTCGGCCGGCAGCAGGATCGCCTTGTCGCGCGAGGCGACGCCGCCGCCCTGCCATACCCAGGTGACCAACTCGGTGCCGTGATCGCGGAGATATTTCGCCAGCCACTTACCGATCGGAGCATTTTCCCACGCATAGCCCTGCTCATAGCTCTCGATCAGCGCCGGCATCAGAGTGAGATTGGTCGCCGGCAGCTTGCCGCCCGAATAGGCCAGCGGATAGACCGCCATGTCGAGCGCGCCCGACGCCATGGCGTCGAATTGCTGCACGGGCTTGAAGAGGGACGAGCCCGGATAGATTTGAAAAGTGAGCGCGCCATTCGTGCGCTTCTCGACCTCGGCGGCAAATTTTCGCGCCAGCACGTCGCGGAAGTCGATATTGGCGGGGAACTGGTGCGAGATTTTGAGGACCCGCGTTTCGGCCGCCCGCGCCGGACGCGCAAGACCGCCGACGAGGGCTGTGCCCAAGACGCTGCCGAGGAATTGCCGCTTCGTAGCCTTCATGATGTCCGCTCCTCCCTTGGTATTCGGCACATTTGATTTACGGGCGCATTCCGGAAACCAGCGAGCCCCTTGTTCTCGAACCAACTCGGCGTCGATTGTCCACACCGGGGCGGAAAGTCTACAACTTTCCGCCCCGCAGAAGTAAAGCCGGGAGGCGCTGTATCCTATGCGGCAAGTTGCCATGGTCGCGAACGGTGAATGTCGCGAACGGTGAATGTCGCGAGCGCAGCTGATGGCACGAAAGCAGCAGTTTCGGTACTCGACCAGGTCTCTGGAGCGATGAGCGAGGGGTGCGTTTCCGCACAGGCGCTACTTCAATCCTCGAAAGTGGTTGCCAGCGCAGCCGCTAAGGTTCGCGATTAAGCTGAAGTCTTCCTCGCAAAGGTAGCAGTTTGAACTTCGTCATCGTCAGCTGCCGGGACCTAATGTCGATTTTGTCGATGCCTGCCACCAAACAGCGGTCTTTGCCGCGATTCGCAATGCCTCACATTTGGATCGGTGCTGCTGCTCCTGAGTTCTGGACTGCCAAGGAAATCACTGTGATTGTGGCTGTACGAATCACCTCGCAACGCTCAGTCGCGCTGCGGTGCCGATCGGGAGACCCTTAGGCTCCAATCGGTGCCGTTGGTCTATTCGACAATCACCAAAAGCCGCCTCGACGCGCGCATCGTTCGCTGCATCTGCTCACGGCAGGTTTTGGCACTCTGCTACATCGAGTGGAAAACCGACGATGTCCGAAGTTGGGGAAAGCAGACGAAGGCTGGCCTAATCACCGCCAAGTGGGGACCGTTTCGGCGCTAAACGGTGACGAAGGCGCCCCGTGGATCATGAGCTTCACGTACATGCAATAGTTCGGCAGCTTAACCTCGGCAGAGGCTCCACTTATCGAGGCGGAAAATCTGTTCAGATAACCGGGACCACCTCAATTGTGCATAGAAAACTGGGCACCGAACCACGGCTAAGTGTGGGTGGGATCGGAGAGCCATACCGCTCTGCTACTATCAACGGTCACCATAGCCTTCTTCTGGCAAAGGCGTGGCCTGAGCCAGACTTGAGATAGCGTTCAAAAGTTTCTGCCTTCTGTTCGTCTGAGAACGCGACGTAGGTCACCAGTCTCCATGGCGCATATTTGGACGTATGTGGCGATCTTCCGCCGTTATGTTCAACGATTCGCTTTCTCAGGTCCGAGGTGATGCCGACATAGCGCTGGCCCGCGAATGCTTCGCTCTGCAGCAGATAGACATGGCGCATTCCGGCGGCCCTCCTACGCCAAGGCTTCGGAGGGCATCCTGCTTCGCGATTTTGAGTGGTGCAATCCTGCGAAGCGCGTAGCGCGAAGCAGGATGGTGCCCAGGGGCGGAATTGAACCACCGACACCTGCATTTTCAGTGCAGTGCTCTACCAACTGAGCTACCTGGGCGCCGTTGCGCCGGCCCGCGCTTGGCGCGGTGCCGGCCGGCGGGGGTCGCTTATAGGGGCTGGCCCCTCGCCTGTCCAGAATGCGGCAAGCAGCAACAAACCCGCGCGCGGATCGATCATTCGCGCGGCGGCGTCTGATCGGGAGCGAGCGGCAACTCGTCGTCTGCCTCGTCGGCGCGCACCGGCACGCTGTAGACCCCGGAAAGCCAGCGGTTGAGGTCCACATCGGCGCAGCGGCGCGAGCAGAACGGGCGATAGCGCTCGACGGCGGGCTTGCCGCAGATCGGGCACGGCTTGTTCAGAGTCTCGGCCATGCGCGCAATATGGGGCGTAGCGCCGGCTGCGCCAAGCTCAGGCGACCGCGGTGAGCCAACCGAAATGGATCGGATAGCCCTCGCCGCCAAGCAGCGTGATGGTTTCGTAGAGCGGCAGGCCGACGATGTTGGAATAGGAGCCGACGATCTTGACCAGAAAGCTGCCGGCGATGCCTTGCGCCGCATAGCCGCCGGCTTTGCCGCGCCATTCGCCGGAGGCGAGATAGGCCTCGATGTCCTCTTCGGAGAGCCGCTTGAAGCGCACGCGGGTCTCGACGTGGCGCTGCCGGAACGCCTCTTTCGGCGTCACCAGGCAGATGGCGGAATGGACGCGATGATTGCGGCCGGACAGTAGCCGCAGGCACTGCGCCGCCTCGTCGAGCATTTCGGTCTTCGGCAGGATGCGGCGGCCGACGGCGACCACGGTGTCGGCGGCCAGAATATAGGCGCCCTTGAGCTCCTCATCGATGCGCACCATGGCGAGCGCGGCCTCCGCCTTCTGGCGCGCGAGCCGCACCGCGCAGGCGCGCGGCAGTTCGCCGCGTTTGGGAGTTTCGTCGATGTCGGCGGGGCGCAACGCGTCGGGCTCGATGCCGGCCTGGTTGACCAGCGCCAGCCGGCGCGGCGAGCCCGAGGCCAACACGAGTTTCGGACGGCCGATCATTTGAACCGGCAAATCATTTGAACCGGTAAGTAATCCGGCCCTTGGTCAGATCATACGGTGTCATCTCCACCAGGACCTTGTCGCCGGCGAGCACGCGGATGCGGTTCTTGCGCATACGGCCGGCGGTGTGGGCGATGATCTCGTGCTCGTTCTCGAGCTTGACGCGGAAGGTGGCGTTGGGCAGGAGCTCCGTCACGACGCCGGGAAATTCCAGGAGTTCTTCTTTCGCCATTCGCTTTCCGGATTTCTGCCGCGACCTGACCGCGATTTTTTCGGCCTAAATTTGCGCGGGAACCTAGCGGATGCGGAGCCGCTCGACAACGGGCTTGGCGGGTCTTGGCGGGTCTTGGCGGGCCGGCGTCGCCAAGCGTGCATCCATGCGTTATTACATCCGTCATAGCGGCGGCGTGCCGTTGGCGGCCAAGACCTCGCCGGCAAGATAGAGCGAGCCGGTGATCAGGACGCGCGGCGCCGGCGTGAGGTCGAGCTTGCCGGCCGCGTCGAGCGCGCTTTCGAGACCGTCACGGGCCAGCACCGGGATGCCGACGCCGCGCGCGACGTCGGCGAGCGCCGCCGCCGGCACCGCTTTGTCGTTTGCGATCGGCACCGTGATGATGCGGCGCGCCAGCCCGGAAAAATGCTTCAAAAATCCGGCGCAGTCCTTGGTCGATAGCATACCGACGATGAGAACGAGCGGGCGCGACACCCGTTCTTCGAGGTCCGCAAGCGCTGCCGCGATGGCGCGGCCGCCGTCGGCATTGTGGGCGCCATCCAACCACAACTCGCTCTGCGGCGGCAGCAGGGCGGCGAGCCGGCCGGCCGACAGCCGCTGCATGCGCGCCGGCCAGTCGACGCGAATCATGCCGGCCTCGAACGCGGCAGCAGGTAGCTTCATGCCGGCGCGGCGGAGCACGGCGATGGCGGCGCCGGCATTTTCGAATTGATGCCGTCCATAGAGTTTCGGCGCCGGCAGATCGAGCAGGCCGTCGTCGTCCTGATAGACCAGCCGGCCGCGTTCCTCGGTCGCGGTCCAGTTCTCGCCCGCAACGGCAAGCGGCGCACCGACCCGCGCCGCCTGGCGCTCGATCACCGCGAGCGCCTCGCGCAACTGGCTCGCGATCACCGCCGGAACGTCCGGTTTGAGGATGCCGGCTTTTTCCCCGGCAATCTGCTCGATCGTGTCGCCCAGGAACTCACGGTGATCGAGCGAAACGCGCGTGATGACGCCGGCGAGCGGCCGCGCGACCACGTTGGTGGCATCGAGCCGGCCGCCGAGCCCGACTTCGAGCAGAAGCACGTCGGCCGGGTGCCGCGAGAACAAGAGGAACGCCGCCGCGGTTTCGACTTCGAACACGGTGATTGGCGCGCCGCCGTTCTTGGCCTCGCATTCGATCAGCGCGTCCACCAGTTCGGCATCCTCGACGAAGCGGCCGCCCTCGGGCCGCCCAAGACGAAAGCGCTCGTTGAGGCGAACCAGATGGGGCGAGGTGTAGACGTGCACATTCTTGCCGGAGGCTTCCAGGATCGCGCGTGCGAACGCGACGGTCGAGCCTTTGCCGTTGGTGCCGGCGACGTGGATGAGCGGCGGCAGAAGGCGTTCCGGGTGGCCGAGCGCGCCAAGCAGGCGCTCGATGCGGCCGAGCGAAAGATCAATGCGTTTGGGATGCAGCGCCAACAGGCGCGCCGCGACGGCGTCGACCGACGCCGCGTCGGAACGTTGTTCGCTCACGCGGTTGCCGCGGCCGCGGCCGGCGGCGCCGGCAGCGGCAGATGCGGTTGCGCCACGCCGGCCGGCGCCTTCATCAACAGCCGGCACAGCCGCGCAATGGTCGCGCGCAACTGATGCCGATGCACCACCATGTCGACCATGCCGTGGTCGCGCAGGTACTCGGCTTTCTGAAAGCCCTCCGGCAGCTTTTCGCGGATCGTCTGCTCGATGACGCGCGGCCCGGCGAAGCCGATCAACGCGCCGGGCTCGGCGATCTGGACGTCGCCGAGCATCGCGTAGGACGCCGTCACGCCGCCGGTGGTCGGGTTGGTGAGAACGACGATGTACGGCTTGCGCGCGTCGCGCAACCGCTGTACCGCGATGGTGGTGCGCGGCAGCTGCATCAGCGACAGAATGCCCTCCTGCATGCGGGCGCCGCCGGAGGCCGCGAACAGCACGAACGGACAAGCCTTCTCGACCGCGGTATCGAGGCCCTTGATCACCGCCTCGCCGGCCGCCATGCCGAGCGAGCCGCCCATGAACTCGAAATCCTGCACGGCGATCACGGCGGCGAGGCCGTCGAGCTTGCCGTAGCCGAGCTTCAGCGCGTCATGCAGGCCGGTCTTGGTGCGCGCGTCCTTGAGCCGCTCGGTGTAGCGGCGCTCGTCGCGAAATTTCAAGGGATCGGCCGGCACCTCCGCCACCGCGATGTCGAACCAGGTCTCATTGTCGAACATCGATTTGAGCCGCGCCATCGCGCTCATGCGCATGTGATAGTTCGATCCCGGAATGACGAACTGATTGGCCTCGACGTCCTTGTAGAACACGAGCTGGCCGGTCTCCGGACACTTGATCCAGAGATTCTCCGGCACCTCGCGCCGGCTCAGCATGCTGCGGATTTTCGGCCGCAGCGTGTTCGAAATCCAGTTCATGCGTCAGCTTGCTTCGGGTGGGACAGGGATCATCGCAGTGCCATGCGCTGTCGCGCTGCCAGTCTAGCACGGTTTCTGCATCAAATATAATCCCGAAGCTCATCCTCGCAATCGGACTCGACCTGTCTGTCACCGTGCCGAACGCTCATGCCTCAACCGCAAATCGTCGTGATCGGTCTCGGCGCCATGGGCAGCGCTACGCTGCTTCGGCTGGCGCGCCGCGGCGTGCGCGCCACCGGCATCGAGCAATTTCAGGTCAGCCACTGGCGAACGCGCCGCCGCTGCCTAAATTCCGGGAAGCATTGTCCGCTGTGGCACGCCAAATCTTGAGGAAGCCAACCTTGAGGAAGCCAATCTTGAGGAAACCATGGCCGTAGACGTTCCGGAATTGTCGATCTCGCAAGAAAAGCTCTGCTTCATCGTCGCCAAGGCGCGTGAATTCGACGTCAAGGACGAGGTCACCGACCCGGACGACGCGTCGAATCCGACCGATGACGAGGAGATCGCGGTGCTCGAGGACCACAGCGACGATCCGGTCGTGCAGGAGATCGTGGCCGTCATCCATGCCATGACCGTCGACGAGCAGGTCGATCTGGTAACGCTGGCCTGGCTCGGCCGCGGCGACGGCACGCTCGACGACTGGAACAATCTGCGCGCCGAAGCCGCGCGCGACCACAACAATCGCACTGCTTCGTATCTGCTCGGCATGCCGCTCCTCGCCGATTATCTGGAGGAGGCCATGTCGCAGTTCGGTATGTCGTGCGCGGAGTAGCGTCTTCAACGCGTGATCAACGCCACGCCTCGTCCTCCGAGAGATTATCCACTGACGGACTCACGCTATCGCTGAAGGCCTTGGCCGGTTGACTACAGTTAGCGACTCGCGGAATCAGTTGGGTCCGAGGTGGGTTATCGTCACAAATTTGCCGCAATTCGGCGCGGCACCCCACCCCTTTAGTGGGACCATCCGTAGACTAAGACTAGTAGTAACCCTCCAAAGCGGGGCGCAAGACAATGATGCTGGCGTTCAAATTCCAACATGACAAATATTCAGACGAGCAGCTAAACCGGAGCATCACGGATGTCCTGGAGCACGGACGATTATTGTCGATGTCTACGGTCCGGCCAGACGGTAGCGCACATATAAATACAGCATTTTATTCATTCGATTCTTCGCTGCGGCTGTTCATAATTACTGACCCGAAAACGGGTCATGGCACGAACCTCGCTTCAAACCCCTCAGTAGCCGTCGCCATTTTTAACAGCCATCAAGAGTTTTGGACGCCACTAAGGGGATTGCAGCTTTTCGGCACTTGTCGTCAAACACCCCTGCTCCAAATACCACATGCCTTATCGTCCTTCGTGAAGCGCTTTCCCGTGTTCAGTGAGCTCGTAAAAAGCCCGGCGGATTTAGCGAGCAAAACGCTTGCCATTCGCTTTCACACAATCGATGTCAAAAGATTGAAGTTGTTCGATGAGCCGACGTTCGGCGAAGAGGTGTTCATCGACCTAAAAGTACGTTCTGGATAACGCCATGAATAAAACATCAAACTGGAGTGCTCAGGCGCATACTCTCTTTAAACGTGCAATACGTCGATGGATTGCCTTTGGTGGCTTGATATTGGCTATTGTAACTGGATTGATCAGCGGCCTAGAGGGACTAGGAACAGCAAATTCCATTGGCCTATCTCTAGCAGTAGTAATTGCTTGCTTTTTGTTAGAGCTACTATTCTTACTGGATCGACACGATGAGTTCGCGCAAGGTCATTATGAGACGGCGCAAGCGAGATACTCTTCCTTCGAAAAAATGGAATCCAAATTGCTAGCAAAAGCCCTTCACGATGTAGAAGCTCTGATAAAAGACATTGAATCGGACGTCTCGCGAATTATAGAGTCCGATGAATGGCAAGATCGCGGCTTATTCGTTCGCTTAGTCAAGCTTGATTTGAACAATCTTGAGCTCAGATTGAAGGAGATAAAACAGAAAGGCCGAATATCGCTTGACACGCATCAACAAGCTTCTCACACAATTATTTGTAAGACGATGAGAGAGGATAAGATCAGCACGTTCAGCACTTTCATAGACACAAGAGAAGATGTTCAACTGAACGAATTAGATATGTCATTCGGCGATGAATTGAAGCGACTTGTCGACGAAGGATTGGTAACCGTGCGGGTCGTACTAATCACACGCGCAAAGGCATCCGATTCGTCTTCAGAAATGGATAAATTGGGACCGCTAAAAGAGTTTTACGTTGGGGCGGGACGCGAACTACGTTGTCTGGACGAGATAGAGTTTGAGCGACAGTGCAATCGACTTGGGCTGGATGACGCGAAGCAGTTTCCAGAGATAGGAATTTACGGCGATAAGTATGTGTACCAAGGCATTCTTCCACCAAGAAATGTTACTCACCCGGTCGGTTATTTTATTCGCGGCAGGGAGGATGTTGCCAAACACCTCGATCTTTTCAGGCGGTGCTGGGATAAAGGAGTGTCGCTTGCGGCTTCGCCAAACGAGGTAGAGATCACATGACTCGCACCGTTTTTATTACTGGCGGCACTGGATCAGTTGGCCAAAGTTTGGTTCGCGCGTTTTGCGTTGCAAAATTCAATGTAGAATTCCAATTTTTTACTGGGAAAGACGCCGCCGCAAAGCTAGAAGCTGAAACAGGCGCTCATGCTGTTTCTTGCGACTTAAGAAGTGAAGACCAGTGTCTCGCAATTCCTATTTTATCCAACTGCGACATTCTGATAAATAATGCCGCGGTTAACAACTGTCGTGACGAAGGGGGAAATGTCTCTTCTGCAGACTGGCACCACACTTTGTTGGTCAACTTGACTGCGCCGTTTCTTTTATGCCGATCTGCGTTAGCGGGGATGATTTCCAGAAAATGGGGCAGGATTATCAATATATCATCCATTTATGGGTTGCGTGGTACTGAACATAATCTGCCGTACACTGTATCAAAACACGGCCTTTCCGGCCTAACGAAGACCTTGGCACGCGAATACGGCGAGCGTGGTGTTACCTGCAACGAGATCTGCCCGGGCCCGATCGATTCCGACTTGCTCAGACGAATTGGGAACTATTACTTTCGGCACGGAGGGGAATCCCTCACAGAGTTCTACAATGGCTTAGTTGCCGAAATTCCTCTTCGTAGGCTCGCGACCCCTGACGATGTCGCAGCGTGTGCCGTGTTTCTTGCGAGCGAAAGCGCTTCATACATCAATGGCTCTTCAATTCCGGTAGACGGCGGTCTAATTGCATGAAAGGAAAGACCAATTCCCCATACCTGGAGCGGCCTGGATTAACCCGACGCCTGAGCCGAATATTCCGACGAAAGGGACATCGAACGCTCGGCGTTCCTTTTGACGACCTCCTCATCAGTGGGCCTCTTGGCCATCTCTGTCGCTTCGACGAAATCGTTGACGAAGTAGCTTCGTCTGGAATCGATTTCACGATTGGATTTCCATGGTTTTTTCAGCGATTCGGAGCTGCCCTTTATGATGTAGCATGGATAGTGAACCTTACAGCGAGCACTGTGCGTTCTCACCATACGAGAAAAGTGGTGGTAGGTTCAGTTGATGACGCGTGTGCGATTGGAGCTGACGCGGTGGCAGTGCATGTAAATTTCACCGATGAGGCCGAAGCTGAAATGCTGTCCGCACTCAGTGCCGCGTCTCGTGACTGCCGCAGGCTTGGAATGCCGCTCTTAGCGTTAGCGTATGTGAGACGTCAAGGCGCGAATGGAGACGACAATTATTTTGCATTGAGAGACAGTGATCCTGAAGCCTATGCAGACTTAGTTGCTCATGCCTGCCACGCGGTGGTGGAACTTGGTGCTGATCTAGTGAAAACTCAATATACCGGCTCGGTCGACTCGTTCAGACGAGTAGTTAAATCGGTTGCTCCGGTACCGGTTATTATCGCTGGCGGACCTGAGCAAGATGAAGCTATTGCGCTTAAGCTCGCGTCTGACGCTCTCCGAGCGGGAGCGAATGGCCTATGCTTTGGCAGGAATACCTACTGTCGCACCAATGTTCGACAATTCCTTGGCTGCTTGAATGTTTTCGTTCCGAAAGACAAAGCCGGGTCCACCTAGAGGACCTATGTTAGACAACTGGTCACAAATTAAGACCTGGTCGGTAGTACTACCGCCGTCACGGCCTGATAGCTGGCAGCTCTCTGTCATCGCACAACATCTAACCGGGATCGCTAGGAACGAGCCTGTAGGAGTTCTGGGCAGCACACCCGAGTTTCGTGATCTACTTGCCGAATTGCAGTTCGAAAATATTCACGTCTTTGAGCGCAACGAAGCATTCCATTACTTGGTGTCCAAGCAGCGAGTCTACCAGAATCCGGAGGTTATCGTTTGGGGCGATTGGCTGAACACCCTATCCGACACTAAGAACAGATATGCAGCAATCCTTTCCGACCTCACTTCGGGAAACATCGATTACATCAATCGAGCCAAATTCTATTCCGCCATCGCCAAAGCCCTCCACAAAGACGGCCTTTACTTAGATCGAATACTGACGCACTCGATACCGAACGAGAGAGTAGATGCGCTTTGTGAGAAGTACGATAAGTTGCCTCTAAACCTCACAAACATAAATTACTTTTCGTGCGAGTTTCTATTCTGCAGCGAATTACTCTCGCTCTGCGGAAGGGTCGATTCGACGAAGTTCTACAAGGTTCTACACGAGCGGCTACAGACACAACGTTTGAAGAGATTTCTGGAGTTCTGCCCGCTTATTACACCATCGGATTGTGTTTGGTGGTATGGCCGCTCATGGGGCGACCTTGCAAACGATTATGAGCGGAATTTGGATGTCATTGAGAGTATTGATGAGCCCGCAACCAGCCCTTATACACTGCGGGCTCGATTGCTAATCTCCCGCAGGCGAGACAATTCGTAAAGTGAAGGTGGCCGTGCGCGCGCCAACTCCTCAAATCATTGAATTCAGTTCGAAGACTGGCCTTCTGCTGCAAGGCCTGTTGTTCGGCGGCATACGAGGTGCACCGACAGTAATCCACGTACATGGCTCTTGTGGAAATTTTTTGTCGTTTAGCCCCATACTAAGAGAGGCATCTATACTAACAGATCGAGGGATAAATCTTCTATCAGTGAACACGAGTGCATGCGATTGCATTCGAGAGGGCTTCAGGGGCAGCACTTATGAATACGTCGGCGGGGCGGTCTCAGAATTTGGAGAGTGCGTCGGCGACATTGGCGGCGCAGTAGAGTACGCCTCAGCGTTTTCCTCGAAAATTGTGTTGCAGGGGCACAGCCTCGGGTGCGACCGCATCGTATATTATCAGCTCTCCACCGCAGACTGGCGCGACACAGTTCTGTTGTCTCCATGCGACAGTTACCACCTGCATCAGATTTTTTTAGGAGGTGAAACGGTCGAAGCGCATATAGCAAGGTTAAAGCGAGAATATCCTCTGAAAGATTTCTCTTTACTGGCGCCGAAAGAATACGGCATCCGAAACAAGGGAGAGGATTATAAAATACCTATAACGCTGCGAACATTTTTGTCGATAGCTGAGGGACCACCGTTCCAGCTATTTCGCTTAGACCAAACCAGTGATTATTTAGTTCAAAGCCGGGCATTTGTCGGGATCGGTCAGCTTGACGACTTGCAAACGGCGGGACCGATCACAATGTTCGATCATCTGGCTCAGCGATTTAGAGGAGTTTTTAGGGCACTCCTCGCAAATAGTGATCACGAGATGGAGCCAGAAGCCGATCAACTTTTTCTGCAGTTGAGCAGATGGATCACGCACGACTGAATCGAAGGTTATATTTATTAGTTCAATAGTGAAATATCACCCGCGACAAAGAGCGCTGCCAATCCCTTCTGTACCATTCCCAGGCCTGACTGGTGCTCATGACTGAACCTCGGAAAGACTATGTTGAGCACTAAGCCAAATATAAAAACGAATAAGGCTGTAGTGCTGCTTACTGCCTGCACCAGGCTTAATGGCGCAAGCAGTAATGCGTAGCGGTTGCCGAGCCCGCCGCCGAGATTGATCAGCTCGTTCGAGGCGTTGATCGACAACAGCGCCGCCGTATTGGTGCGCAGCAACCTGAAGAACTGCGCGCGATAGGCGCGCACGCTCAACAAGCCGGCGCCGAACATGGCTTCGCCGGTGAACATCCAAAACGTCGTCGTCCAGAATTCGGCGCGGATGGCAAAGACCTTGAAGATCAGCGCGCTGACCGCGAGCGCAAAGCCGCAAGCCAGCATCAGCAATGCCAGTCGCGCCTTGAAGCGACCGCCGGCGGGCGCGTGCGAGCCCGCGGCAGAGCCAGGCCGCAGCGAGACAAAGAGCGCGCCACAGATGATGAGCATGCCGCCGGCGATTTGCCGGCCGGACAATGTTTCGCCGAGAATGAGATAAGCGAGCCCATAGCCGAACAGCGGCGAAGCCTGAAAGAACGGCGCCACGACGGACGCTTCCTCGGTCTGCAGCGCGCGCAGATAAAACAGCATCGCGCCCATGTAGAGAATGCCGGACAGCATGATCACCGCAATGCCGGCCGCGCCGGGCGCGGTCACGCCCGGTTCGTAAAACCAGATGAACGGCAACAGCAGAAGGCCGACCGACGCCGTGAATACCAGGAGCACGGCGACATTGCTGTCCTTGAAAAAGCGCTCGACCAGATATTTGTCCAAATGCACCGAGATGGCCCACAGCACCGGGCCGCAGAAGGCGAAAACAATCCAGGACATCGTGTAATAATCGCTTGCGCGTGCTTCCGAAGGCAGAGGACGACGTTTCTAACGCGGAACTGAACAACCTAGCTTCTTACACCAAGAGCCTTTGACGATAACTCATATATTGCCCTCATCCTGAGGTGCGAGCGAAGCGAGCCTCGAAGGATGTAGGCCCCGGCGCCTCGGCCTGCATCCTTCGAGGCTTGGCGCTGCGCGCCAAGCACCTCAGGATGAGGATCACTATTAAATGCGCCTCTTCTTACTCTCCGGTGGCGCGATGGCCGAGCGCGTGCGCCGCGCCGACTGGCTCGCCGGCTTTGGCGGCTTCGGCCTGAAATTGCGGGTCGGCCGCCATGGCGGCGAAGGCCCGGCGCAGACGGCGAGGCGGTCCGGTGGAATGCCCGCCAGTCCGACCGCGCACAGCCGCGCAGCCGCGCCGCCGTGGCTCGCCGCGGCGAAATATTATACCAAGTCGGCACGCGCGTTCGCCTGCCGCGAGCATGATTTGCTCGGCGGTTCACGACGGCCGGCGGCGTTGGGGGAGAGCGAGTGGCGCCAAGCGACGTCAGTATCAGATCACCGGCGAGCCTATTGCGGGCTGCATCGGTGGCGATCGTCGGCGCTTCGGAGCGCGCCCGCTGGGCGAGCCGGATTTTCGCAAATCTGCGGCAATTCGGCTATGGCGGCCGCATCGTTCTGATCAATCCGCGACAGCGCGAGGTGTTCGGCGAACCGTGCCTGCCGTCGCTGCGCGACCTCTCCGAGCCGGTCGATCATGTCATGGTGATCGTGCCGGCCCCGCACGTGCCCGGCGTGCTCAGCGACGCCGAAGCGGCCGGCGCAAAATCCGCCACCGTCTATGCCGCTTCGGTCGGCGACGGCGACAGCGAAGCCTCGCGGGCGCGCGGCGCCTGGCTGAAGAATTTCGTCGCCACCAGCCGCTTGCGCGTCAGCGGCCCGAATTGCATGGGATCGTATTCGTATCGCGAGAAGCTGTTCGCTTATCCCAATACCGAATTGTGCACCGTGCCGCCGGGTCCGGTCGGCGGCGTGTTTCAGTCCGGCGGCACCTTGCAGTTCTGGCTCAAAAGCGCCGCCGAGCGCGGCTTGCGTTTCTCCTACGCGGTGTCGTCCGGCAACGAGGCCGATCTCGATCTCGCCGATTTCCTCGACTTTCTGGTCGACGATCCGCACACCAGACAGATCGTGCTGTTCATCGAAGGCATTCGCCGGCCGCAAGCCTTCATGCACGCGGCGGGCCGGGCACTGGCGGCCGGCAAGCCGGTGCTGGCGATCAAGACCGGCGCGACGATGCGTTCGCGCTCGGCGGCGCGCTCGCACACCGGCGCCATCGGCGGCGATTACGCGGCGTATCTGGCGATGTGCGAGCGCTACGGCATCGTCGCTTGCCGCTCGCTCGACGATCTTCTGGAAACGACGCTGGCCTTCCAATGCGGCCGGCTGCCCACGGGGCCGCGCATCGGCTTTGTCACCACCTCGGGCGGCACCGTCGACCTGCTGCTCGATTACGCCGAGAGCGAAGGCGCCGTCATCCCGGAGTTCAGCGCCGCCACCAATGCGGCGCTCGTACCCTACATGCAGGAGGGCATCGCGCCGAAGAACCCGCTCGATACCGGCATCCCGACCAATCTCAAGGATGCCGCCGACCAGATCGAAATCGTCGCCAGCGATCCGGCTGTCGACATCGTCGCCTGGGCGTCGCCGCTGCCGGGCAAAGGCGACAACTGGAAAGACGTTCACGAGCTTCGCCGCGTGCTCGCCTCGACCGACAAGCCGGTCATCGCCTTCGGCCGCATGATTCACCAGATGCCGCCGGCAGGCATCGACGTTCAGGACAAGGCCGGGTTTCCTTTCCTCCAGGGCCAGCAGCCGCTTCTTCGCGCGCTCAATGCACTGTGGTTTTACGCACAATGCGCCGGCTGCACTCCGGCCGTGCCGCCGCCGGCGCCGCCGAGCGACCTCACGCCTGACAATCTGGACGCCACGCTCGCGCGCTACGGCATGACCCTGCCGCAAAGCCGGGCCGTGAGCAGCGCCGCAGCGGCGGCCGACGCCGCGGCGGCGATCGGTTTTCCCGTGGCGCTGAAAATCCGCTCGGCCGACATCGTGCACAAGACCGAAGCCGGCGGCGTGAAGCTCGATCTGCGCAGCCGGCAAGAGGTGCGCGACGCCGCCAATGCCCTGCTCGAAGCCGCACACGCCGCGCATCCGAAGGCGACGATCGACGGATTTTTGGTGCAGCAGATGGCGTCGGGCATCGAGGCGATCGTCGGTGCGCACAGCGATCCGCTGTACGGCCCGCTCCTTCTCGTCGGCACCGGCGGCATCATGGTGGAGCTCGTGCACGACGTGGCCCTGCGGCTGCTTCCGCTCGACGCGCGCGACATCACGGCGATGATCGACGGCCTCAAGCTCGCGCACCTCCTCGCCGGCTATCGCGGCGGTGCGCCCGCCAACCGCGCCGCGCTCGAAGCGTCCGCGCTCGCGCTCGGGCGCTTCTATCTCGATCACCGCGCCCGTCTCGCCGAAATCGAGATCAATCCGCTGATGGTGAGCGCGCAAGGCGCGGTCGCGGTCGACGTCCGCGTCGCGTGGTGTGAAGCCACGCCGGCCTAATTGCGCTGCGGATCGAGCGGCGTGCCGCGGTAGAGGTCGCCGACGCAGCAGCTCAGGCCGAACTCAGGCATGCCGAGCAGACCGTCAGGCTTGGTGAGAATGAGCGGCTCCCAATTGCGGCTCTTCGCATAAATCTCGAGGTGGCATTCGCGCGCCGCGATGACCAGGGAGTAAAGATTGTCCGGTGCCTCGCGATAGCGACGCAATTTCAAGTCGATTTCGCGACGCGTGTTCGACGGTGACAGAATTTCTGCGACGAGCTGAAAACGGTCGGAGTAAAGGTCGTATCCTGCCACGCCGGGCAGCACCACGACGTCCGGTTCAGGCTGGAAATTTGCGACCCCCGGTGTCCGCACGCCTATTCCGATATAGGCAAAGAGGTCAAGACCCTGGGCCGCGAAGGCGCCCACGAGCAGGTTGCAGAGATTGTGCGCGATGCGCTGGTGCGCAACGCTTGGCGGAGCCATCATCACGGCAACCCCCTCGATCAGGTCCCAGCGTTCGCCGTGCGGCCGCGTCTCAAGCAGCGCCATGAACTCGTCTACGTCCATGGTTCCTGACAGCGCCGGCGCTCGGGCACTCACCGTCATGTATTGGCTCTCCATCGGCAAACCCAATTTAACATCGAAGAGGCGAGGATGGGAGGGGCGAAGCACAGGAGTAAAGCGACACCCCCGCGCGCCTCTGTTAGCCTCATTGCTGAACTTGACCCTGTAGGCCCTAAGATACGCGCTCTTTCGGCCCCCGCTCTGCGAGGGCAGAGGGAGGAGGGAGAACGCCTGATGGACTTCGAGCTTCCCGAGGAACTGCGCCTGTTCAAGCAATCGCTGCGGCGCTTCGTCGACAGCGAGATGATCCCGGTCGAGCGGCAGACCACGCTTGAGGACGGCGAGAAGCTGAAGCCCGAATATTACCAACGCTTCTGTCAGCGCGCCAAGGAGCTCGGTTTCTGGAAGATGGACGTTCCGGAGGCGTTCGGCGGCGCCGGGCTGTCGGTGCTGGCGCGCTCGCTGGTCGAACAGGAACTGTCGCGTTCGATCGCGCTGCCGGCGCGCGGCATGGGCGGCATCACCGGGCCGAGCGTGCGCGCGATTCTTTATTCGCTCAAGGGCGAGATGAAGGAGAAATATCTGCTGCCGGCGTTGCGCGGCGAGAAGCGGGCCTGCTTCGCGCAGACCGAGCCGGATGCCGGCTCCGACCCCGGCAGCATGCGCACCGTCGCGGTGCGCGACGGCGACCACTACGTCATCAACGGCGTCAAGCGTTTCATCAGCCACGCCGACGAAGCCGATTTCATGCAGCTGATGGCGGCGACCGACCGCGCCAAGGGCTCGCACGGCGGCATCTCCTGCTTCATCGTCGACATGAACACGCCCGGCGTCAAACTCACCGCGCGGTATTCGACCATGATGGGCGACCGGCCGTGGGAGATCGTGCTGGAGAACGTGCGCGTGCCGGCGAGCCATCGCGTCGGCGACGAAGGCGAAGGCTTTCGTCACGCCCAGCAATGGCTCGGCGCCGGCCGCGTCCGCCACGGCGCCCGCGCGCTCGGCGTCACCGAGCGCTGCCTGGAAATGGCCGCCTCATACGCCAAGCAGCGCTCGACCTTCGGCCGTCCGCTCGCCGACCGCCAGGCGGTGCAATGGATGCTGGCCGACATGTACATCGAGCTCGAGGCGGCGCGGCTTCTGGTCTACAAGGCCGCCACCGGGCTCGACAAAGGCGAGGACGCCCGCCAGGACGCTTACGTCTGCAAATACTTTTGCGACGAGATGGCGTTCCGCGCCGCCGACATGTGCATGCAGATCCACGGCGGCATCGCGCTCACCACCGACCTGCCGATCGAAAAGTTCTGGCGCCAGCAGCGCAGCTTCCGCATCACCGAGGGCGCCAGCGAAGTGATGAAGATGGTGATCGCCCGTCACGTGCTGAAGACATATGGCTAGGCCGGACGCCGCCTATACGCATGAATTGCCATGTCGCCATGGCCCCATTGACGATCGAACGGCGGGCTTCAAAAACAACGCTAAGTGCCAATCATGCCGTTTTGGCGCCGCCGCATTACGACAATGGGGCGCACTACGGATGTTTTTTATCCATGTCGAATAATCCAGGATTCGTGTGATTGCGCGCAGCGGTTGTCGATGCCTGCGCAACCAGCTATAGGCAAAGCATGACTGAGGTCGCACGCCGTGAAATTAAGGGAGGAAAGGCTCAATCCGTACCGGGCGGGAATGAACCCGTTATCTCCGAGCCCGCGAGGCAATCTTCACCGTCGCTTGAAGCGTCGCCGGGACATTTGCCTCCCAGGATTTCACTTGTGATATGCAGCCGCAACCGCGTCGGCCAGCTCGCTGCGACCCTCGGCAGGTTGGATTTGGCGGATCTGACGCGACACGCGGTCGAGGTGAATCTTATCGATAGCGCCTCCACCGACTCGACCTACGAGGTCATGCGCGAGTTCAAGAAAAAAAACAGCTTTCCCGTGAACATAGCTCAAGCCGAGCATCCGGGGCTGGGTTTGGCACGGAACGTTGGAATTAAGATTGCGTCGGGTGACGTAATCGTCTTTACCGACGACGATTGCTACCTCGGCGCAAACTATTTCGCCAGCCTGTCAACATTATGGGACGAACGGTCGTTCCAGTACGGCGGCGGCCAAGTTCTCATGTACGATGACAGCCTCGATCCCCGCATCGCAAGGTTGACGATCCACCGTCGGCAGAACATTCCGCCTCACGTCGTTCTTATCCCAGGTTCGATACAGGGTGCGAACATGTTCTTTGCCCGAGAGGTGTTTCAGCGGGCCGGACCGTTCAACGAGAACATGGGATCAGGAACGCCATTTGCGTGCGAAGACGTCGAAATGGCCAGCCGCGCTTCCCTGCACGGCTTTCGCGGTGTGCTGCTGCCGGAGCTGAAGGTCGTGCATGATCACCGGCGCAAACGCGGGTCGCCTGAGGCCGACCGCACCGCGGAAGGCTACGACTTTGGACGGGGCGCTTATTATGCGGCGTTGTTCGCCGCCGGCTACATACCGCGATCGGAACTGCCAAACATGGCAAAGCTGCTGCGCGAGATAGACGGCGCCGAGCGCTATCTCGACCTTGCGGCTAAAAGCGATCGCATAAAACCAACTGAAGTCGAACCAGGCGAAGATCGCCCGCAACACCCCGATTTTGTACGCTCCACAAGGGATGAGCCGATACCTCCGAGCGAAGGCGTTGCGAATGCGCCATCCGAAACCGCCAAGTCGTCGCCTGTCGGACCGCTGGGACCGGCTGGCAAATGTTCAAGGTTGCCCATCAGATACAACGAGCTGCAAATCAGCAGCGACCTGTTAGATCAACGGCATTGCCCGGTCCGCGCCAAGGTTTTCATTTGCTCCACACCGCGGACCGGAAGCTATTTGTTGTGCCGGGCGATGATCCACCATGGTATCGGCGTTCCGCACGAGTATTTTCACGTTTTGCATGCAGCAATAATCGGACCGCGAGTCGGTATCAACGCGCTGCAGAACGGCTGGCTGTTAAAAACGGATGCCGGGGCACGGCGGGCTTACATCAGGGAGCTCATGTATCGGCGTACCGTCAACGGTATCTTCAGCGCGAAGGTGCAATGGTCGGAATTCGCCCAGTTTCTCAATAATCCGGAGGGCCTCGAACTATTTCAAAACGGCCACTTCTTGTACCTTTATCGCGAGGATCTTCTGGCCCAGGCGATTTCACTTCACATCAGCTATCAGACGGGCCGCTGGGGCTTCGACGGTCTGGTTACTTCGGAGCCTCGCTCCGAGCCGAATTTTCTCGATAACGCGTCGATCAATAAATATCTGGAAGAAATTTCCGCGCACGACATGGCCTGGCGCAGGTTCTTTACCCGCCATCGGATATCACCTCTCACCGTTTCATACGAAAGCCTGATAGCCGACACCGGCAGCGTGCTGCGCTCGATGGTGGAGACCTTCAGTTTGGAGGTTTCCGCAACTGACTTCGCATACACGGAGGAAAGATCGGCAGACGCTCGCGATCCCCGGCTCCCGCTGGTAGCCGAGATCAAGGCGCACTTTCTGGATGCGCATCAACAGGTATTTCAGGCTCCGCAAGCTGCTATCAAGACAACTGGCAGCGCTGCGTCGACCAAGGCGGCCGCCGCGGCGTCGCCAGCGGGATCGTGCAGCCCGATGCGAAAATAAGGTGTGGGCTCACACAGTTGTGCCGGAAATGTATGAATATGATCCCGAAGACCCGTGTTTATTGCATCTCTCTAGCCAACTCCGCGAACAGGCATGCGTTCGCTTCGAACGCTTCAAGGTATTCGGTGTACTTTGATTTTTTTGATGCCGTTTCCGTCGATGACCTCAGGCACGGTGCAACCGTAGAGGGATGCAAAATCGACATTACTGATCTGGCGTGGACGTTTCACGAACGTCCTGATCCGCGACGGCAACAGGCGCCATTGCTGTTTACTGAAATCGGCTGTGCCTACTCGCACATCCTGTGCTGGCAGCGAGCCAAGCAAGAAGGCGCCGATTACCTGGTCGTGTTCGAGGACGACGCGGTCATGTGCCGCTCGTTCGACGATATCGCGGTCCCACCTGATGCCGACATGCTCTATATCAGCAACAGGATGCCGCGGAATTCCGTGGGCGAAGCCGTCGGATACAGAGGCTCCGGCACCGAAGGCTACATGCTATCGCGCGCCGGCATCATAAAATGTCTGGAAATCTTCTCCGTCCTTTATATGCCGCTCGACCTCCAGCTCATTGCGCATCAACGGTCGATGCATGGACGTGGGTTGAGCCAATATCGAAGAGCGTTGTCGGATGATCTCTATCTAAACGCTTACGTCACGCCGCAGCCCTACTGCTTCCATCCGATTGGGCGCTCTCAGGTGCATCAGCCGGCTTTTGCGCAACACATGCCGGGCATTAAATCTTCTCCGTCGGATCGGTGAAGCTTGCCGTGGTTTCGATCGTCAGGCCGGCGAACCACCGTCGGGAGGCGCGTCTTTCATGAAAGATATGTAATGGATCGGCCACTTCGTCGCCCGTGGTTTGGCGCAATTTCGCCTTTCTCTTCAATAGTGTTGGCCGACGGCGGCGGCATTGGAACTTTATCGGCACTGCGCGTTAACCATGGCGGTAACGCTGGGGTAATAAAATCTGCGCAGTGTCGTAAGGCAATGTCGTAAGGATGGACCTGCCTTAAGGGCGGCGGGACCGAAAGAGGCCGAGGACCGTGAAGCGAAGTTTTGTCGCCGGATGTTTGGCTTTGGCTGCGCTCGCCGCCGCGCCCAGCGCGCAGGCGGCCGATCTCGGCCTCGCGCCGCTCTACAAGGCGCCGCCTCCGGTTGCCACGACCTATAACTGGAGCGGCTTCTATCTCGGCGTCAATGGCGGCGGCGGCTGGGGCGATTCGCACTGGCAGGGCATCGGCCGGGTCGGCGTGTCGGGTGGGCTCGCCGGCGGCACGGCCGGCTACAATTGGCAGTTCGGCCAGACCGTGCTCGGCCTCGAAGGCGACGTCGACTGGGCCGGTCTCAGCGGCACCAATACGTCGGCGCTCTGTCCGGGCGGCAGTTGCGGCACCAGCGATACTTGGCTCTCGACGGTGCGCGGCCGCGCCGGCTACGCGTTCGGCAACGTCCTGCCCTACATCACCGGCGGCCTTGCGGTCGGCGACATCCGCGCCACGGCGCCCGGATTGCCGGGCGGCGACGCCAGCAATGCCGGCTGGACCGTGGGCGGCGGCGTCGAATTCGCGCTGCCGGGCAACTGGAGCGCCAAGGCCGAATACCTCCACGTCGATCTCGGCAATTTCAACTGTGGCACCGACTGCGGCGGCGCGCCGAACCAGAACGTATCGATGCGCGACAACATCTTTCGCGCCGGGGTGAATTACCACTTCGGCTGGGGCAAGTAACTTCCGTCATTCTCGTTGCGCGCTAGTGCCCGGTTTTTCAGTTATTTCCGGGCCTTAGCCAAAAGGTTAAGCTTGCATTAATAGTGGGTAATCTATACCTATAGGTCACTGAGATGAGCGGAATGCCCCCACCTATCGCTCATTGGAGAAACTGCCGTGACCAAGAGGGACACTTTCATCATTCGCACCATGCGTGCGGGAAGCGGCGCATCTGTTTCTACGGTTACGTTGCCAAGCGGGAATCGAGTTCATTCACTTGATCGCGGCGTATTTGAGCGCGCGGTAAAGGCTGCCGAAAGATTCATTGACGAACGCTCGCGTAATCGGGATGCCTCGTCCCAGGCTGCGTCCCCGGTCCGCCATGAACGAGCAGCTGGGTAAAGCGATTGCGGTAGCTACGCCCGCCGAGTCGCCGACGCTAACCGGCGGCCCGGGTCACAGTGATATTTTTGATAGACTTGCGGCGGGCGACGAAACCGATCTTGTTGGCCTTGTCGCATATGGCCTGTACCAACGTCGTAAGCGTTGCTGGATAAACGACTTCAAAGCAAAAAATGGCCGATATCCAACCGCCGCTGAGCGCGACTTCTACGCGTTTGGATACCGAGACGACGCTATTGTCGCGTTGAGGCGAGAGGCGGAAGGCGTTATGGCGACTTTCGCTGAACAGGCTATTGAAGAACAGTTGCCCGAGCTTCGCCGAGATGCCCTGACTGCCGAGATCCAGGCTGTTCTGAGCAGCGTAGATAACCGAATTAATCATCTTAACGGCTACGGCCACCACATCGTGGGCCATTTGGTTGGTTTTCTGGTGTTGGTTGGCGGATTTGCCGTTCTCGCGTTAATTCTCCATTTTGAGCCGACATTTGCGGCAATCTATCATTGGTTCACCGGGCAGCTTCAATAGGCTGTCACAATCAAACTGAGACGCCCCGCCGGGCTGATTGACTTTGACCCAGCGGCGGGTGTCATTTCTTCGCATCCCACCGCCGCAAAACAGCGCGAACCCCCAAAGAGCGCGAACCGATGAACAAAGCCGCATCGCATATCGATTTCGACAAATATCGTTTGCGCAATTTCGTCGACCGGCTGATCGAACTCGGTGAGGTCGAGGTTCATGACCGCCCAGTGCCGCTGACCGGATTGAGCCCGGTCATCGAAGGCACCGACAAGGCGGTGCTGTTCAAGAAAGCCGGCCCCGAGCAGGTCGAGCTGGTGGCCAAGACTGCCGGCAACCGCAAGCGCATCGCCGCCGCGTTCGAGGTCGGCGAAGACCAACTCTACGACGAATATTTCAAGCGGCTCGCCAACCCGCAGCCGCTGGTCGAGGTGCCGTCCGCCGATGCCCCGGTGCATGCCATCAAGATCACCGGCAAGGACGTCGATCTCACCAAGCTGCCGTTCCATCCGCAGCATGCTTATGACGGCAGCTGCTATCTGTCCTCGGCCATCGACTACACCATCGATCCGGCGACCGGACGGCGCAATGTCGGCTGCCGCCGCCTGAGCCTGCGCAACCGTTACGAGGCCGGCACCAACGTCACGGCGCCGTCCGACCTCAAGCGCATCTACACCGCCAGCGTGGCGCGCGGCCAGAAACTGCCGGTGACGTTCACCGCCGGGGCGCATCCGCTCGATTTCTTCGCCGCCACCACGCGGCAGGGCGGCGACGAACTCAAGCTCGTCGCCGGCTTCCGCGCCGCGCCGGCGCCGGTGGTGAAAAGCCTGACCAACGACATTCTGGTGCCGGCCGACGCCGAGATGACGCTCGAAGGTTATTTGGACGAACGCGGCTACGTCGAGCCGGAAGGACCGTTCGGCGAATACATGGGCTATTACGGCGCCATCCACATGGACCCGGTGTTTCACTGCACCGCGATCACCATGCGCGGCGACGTGCTGCACCACACGCTGCTGCACGGCACCGCGTTTTTGCTCGACCAGACCGACAGCGCCAACATTTCGGCCATGCGCACCGAAGCCGAGGCGATGCGCATCCTCAAAGCGACGGTGCGCGAGCCGGTCGCGGTTTATCTGCGTTCGATCTCCGGCGGCTGCAACACGCTGCGCGTCTCGATCAGGCAGCGCACGTATGGCGAGGCCAAGCAGGCGATCGCGGCGTTGTTCGGCGGCATCATGCGGCTGAAGCACGTCTACGTGTTCGACGACGACATCGATATTCACGACGATCGTCAGGTCGACTGGGCGCTCGGCACGCGCTTCCAGGCCGACCAGGACCTCGTCGTCCTGACCGGAATGCTCGGCATGACCATGGATCCGTCGCTCAACGGCCGGCGCACCGGCGCCAAATCCGGCTTCGACTGCACCAAGCCGTTCGGCTGCGACGGCCAGATTCCGCTCACGCGCAGCGCCGCCAAAATCTTCAAGGGTCCGGCGCGTTATCAGAATGTCGAGCAGGCGCTGGCGGCGGCGCCGATGTTTTATGCCGACATCGTCGAGGCGGTCGGCAGCGACGACGGCCGCGAAATCGTCTGCGCGCTCGACGAATTGCGCAACGCCGGCCGGCTCGGCCGCGATCGCGACGGGCGCTATCATCTGCACGCGGCGAAAGCCGGACTGACTGGCATCGTCGGCGAGCTTTATCACGACCCCAACGAAGGGGCGTAAGCCCGTTATTCAGAACCCCCGTCATTCCGGGGCGCCGCGAAGCGGCGAACGGTGAAAGCACCGCCATGAATTGCGAAAGCCCGCTGCTCACCGACCTTTATCAGCTCAACATGATGCAGGCCTACCTGGATCGTGGCGAGACGCAGACCGCGGTGTTCGAGTTTTTCGCCCGCACACTGCCGGCGCGGCGCGGATTTTTATTGGCGGCCGGGCTCGAACAGGCGCTCGATTACCTGGAGAGCCTGCGCTTCTCCGCCGCCGATCTCGATTGGCTTAAGAGCACCGGCCGCTTCAAGGCCAACCTGCTCGACTATCTGCGCGGCTTCCGCTTCGGCGGTGACGTGCACGCCATGGCGGAAGGCACCGCCTTCTTCGCCGGCGAGCCGATCCTGCGCGTGACCGCGCCGTTGTCGGCGGCGCAATTCGTCGAGACCCGGCTCATCAACATCCTGCACTATCAGTCGCTGATCGCCGCCAAGGCGGCGCGCTGCGTGCTGGCGGCGCCGGGAAAAGTCCTGGTCGATTTCGGTTTCCGCCGCGCCCACGGCGCCGAAGCCGGATTATTAGCGGCGCGCGCCAGCTACATCGCCGGCTTTGCCGGCACCGCGACCGTGCTGGCCGGGCAAAAATTCGGCCTGCCGCTTTACGGCACCATGGCGCATTCGTTCATCGAATCGTTCGACGACGAGACCGCGGCGTTCGAGAGCTTCGCCCGTTCGCGGCCCGACAATCTGGTGCTGCTGCTCGACACCTACGACACCGAGGCGGCGGCGCACAAGGTCGTGGCGCTGGCGCCGCAGCTCGAAGCCGCCGGCATTGCGATCCGCGCGGTGCGGCTCGACAGCGGCGACCTCGTCGCGCTGGCGAAAAGCGTGCGGAAGATTCTCGACGCCGGCGGCCTCGGCGAGGTGACGATTTTTGCCAGCGGCGGTCTCGACGAGGATGCACTTGCCGAGTTCGCGCGGCGCGGCGCGCCGATCGACGGCTTCGGCATCGGCACCAGCTTGACCACGTCGGCCGACGGGCCGGCCGTCGATTGCGTCTACAAGCTGCAGGAATATGCCGGCCTGGCGCGGCGCAAACGTTCGCTGCAGAAAGCGACCTGGCCCGGCCGCAAGCAGGTGTGGCGGCGCTATGGCGCCGACGGCCGCATGCGCGGCGATGTCCTGGCGCGCGAAGGCCACGACAAGGACGGCGAACCGCTGCTGCATCTCGTCATGCAGGACGGCAAGCGCGTGCGCCCGCCCGAAGCGCTCGACGCGATCAAGCGCCGCGCCCGCGGCGAGCTCGAGCGCCTGCCCGAACCCTTGCGCCGGCTTCACCCGGACGCGACATATCCGGTCGAGATCGCTCCCGAACTGGTGGCGCTCGCCGCCGAGGTCGACCGCCGCCAGCAATCGCACGGAGCGCCGGCGGGATAAAGCGCATGAACAAAGACGCACGGTTCGGCGACGACGGCGTGCTCATCATCGTCGACGTGCAGAACGATTTTTGTTCCGGCGGTGCGCTCGAGGTGCCGCAGGGCGACGAGATCATTCCGACCGTCAACGGGCTTGCAGCGCGGTTCCGCAACGTGGTGCTGACCCAGGACTGGCATCCAGGCGGCCATTGGTCGTTCGCGTCGTCGCACCCGGGAGAAAAACCGTTCGACACGATCACGGCACCGTACGGGCCGCAGGTGCTGTGGCCCGATCATTGCGTGCAGGACACGCCGGGCGCCGCCTTTCATCCTGCACTGCGCGCGCCGCATGCCGCGCTCGTGCTGCGCAAGGGCTTTCGCCGCGCCGTCGATTCGTACTCGGCGTTCTACGAAAACGACCGCAAGACGCCGACCGGGCTCACCGGCTATTTGCGCGATCGCGGACTGACCCGGTTGTTTCTGGCCGGCCTCGCCTTCGACTTTTGCGTCCGCTATTCGGCCGAGGATGCCCGCCGCGAGGGTTTTGATGCCTTCGTGATCGAAGACGCCTGCCGGGGTATCGACATCGCGGGTTCCGTTGCCGCAACGCGTAAAAACCTCGCCGCGATAGGGGTGCCGTGCGTCAACACGCACGAATTTGCATGATTTTGCAGAAGCTTCACCCTCCCTGACCCAACGTGCGGCAACACAGCGCAGTTGTGTGCAATGCACAAAATTCCTTGACTCCGCGTTGAATCCTGCGGAAGGTCATGGAACCTTGGAATTGGACTAATTCATGCCCCAACCCGCAGCCGCCGCCCCGAATTCGGGCCTGCCATCGCTGATGATGCCCTGCCCGGGTTGCGCCGGTCGCATGGTCTATCACGGTCGCCGCATCGTCGCCGCCGACCTCGAAGACACCGTTTACGCCTGCCGCAACTGCGGCGCCGAACTTGTCCGCACCTCGGTGCGGAGCGCGAAATCGGGAAAAACCAAGCCGGCTGCAGCCGCCTGACTCGGGCTGCGTTCCGCTCGTCCCCGCGAAAGCGGGGACCCAGCCCTTTTAGAGCATGATGATTTTTGGTTAGCACACGCCATCGTCATTGCGAGCCAACGGGTCCTCGCAATGACGGTGCGCTGAATCAACTTAATTTCATCGTGCTTTAGCCTCTGGATTCCCGCTTTCGCGGGAATGAGCGGAATGCGCGGCGCTAGGCCAGCATCAGCCCCATTTGCCCGAGCACCGCACGGCCGAGCAGTCCGAACGGGTTGGCGAGCGTCTCCAGCATCTCGAAGTGATTGTAACCCTCGCCGACGAGAAGCTCGACCGGCTTGCCTGCCGCCTTCACGGCGGCCGCAAAGTCGCGGCTCTGCCGCTGAAACTCCGGCGTCTCGTAGGTGCCGTGGCTGAGCACGAGCGGCGTATGCAAGCGGTCGAGATGCCGGATGGCGGAGAGTTCCTGCTCCATCGCGTCGGTGAACTTGACGTATTTGGAGCGCTTCGACAGCCGCACCGGTTTGAGATCGTACATGCCGCTCGACAACGTCGCGCCTCTGAGAATGTCGCGCGGCAGGCCGTCCGCGGCCCAATCGTGGGTGACGGCGCAGCCGGACAGATGCGAGCCCGAGGAATGCGAGATCAGGTGCAACCGGCTGCGATCGCCGCCGAACTTTTCGGCATTGCGATAGACCCAGCCGATGGCGCGGCAGACCTGCTCGACCATCGGGAACAGGCTGCCGCCGGCATTATCGACGTTGGCGAAGTCGAGCACCACGAAATGCGCGCCGATGTGCACGAACGGTTCGGCGAGATACGTGAATTCCGACGCCGCGCCGTTGCGCCAGGCGCCGCCATGCACGAAGATTCCGATCGGCGCGTTCGCCTTATTGGTGCGATAAACGTCCAAGCCTTCGACCGGCGTCGGCCCATAGGCGTAGCGTTCCGGCTTGCCGATGCGCTTGAGCGCCGCGGCGCTGTTCGCCAGCCGCCGCTTGCCGAGTTGCTCGCGGTTCGGCGCATAGACAATCTGATCGTAAGCGTCGTCGAGCTCCTGCTGGTCCATGCCGAGCCAGACGATCGGGCCTTTGCCTCTCGCGGCGGCAGTCGCAATCATCGTGTTCATTGTTATTTGAACCTCAACATTGTCATGCGCCGCGAATGTGGAGCGCCCGGCACTCTCTATATTATACTCGATATTATATTTGGCGCACTTGATAGTGACCCTCATCCTGAGGCGCTCGGCGCGCAGCGCCGAGCCTCGAAGGATGCAGGCCCGGGCGCCTCGGCCTCATCCTTCGAGGCTCGCTTCACTCGCACCTCAGGATGAGGACAAAAGGTCTGGATCGCCCGCATGCGCAGACGATAGCCACTATTTGGCGGCGTCCGGCTCAACCAAAGCGGCGGCGCGCTGCACGATCGCCTGCGGCGCGGCGCGGGATTGTTCGGTCATTGCGGAACCGATTCAACGCCGTCATTGCGAGGAGCGAAGCGACGAAGCAATCCAAAACCGCGCCGCTGCTCTGGATTGCTTCGCTTCGCTCGCAATGACGATCGCGTGTGCCGACCTTAGATCACTACGCGCTATCCGAGATTCAATGCCTTGAAAAAATCGTTGCCCTTGTCGTCGACGACGATGAAGGCCGGGAAATCGACCACCTCGATGCGCCAGATCGCCTCCATGCCGAGCTCCGGATATTCGAGGCACTCGACCTTCTTGATGCAATGCGCGGCGAGGTTAGCGGCGGCGCCGCCAATCGAGGCGAGATAGAAGCCGCCGTATTTCCGGCACGCCTCGCGCACCGCCGGCGAGCGGTTGCCCTTGGCCAGCATCACCATGGAGCCGCCAGCGGCCTGGAAATCGGCGACGAACGAATCCATGCGGCCGGCCGTGGTCGGGCCGAATGCGCCCGAGGCGTAGCCTTCCGGCGTCTTCGCCGGGCCGGCGTAATAGACCGGATGGTTCTTGAAATAATCCGGCAAGCCCTCGCCGCGCTCGAGCCGCTCACGCAGCTTGGCGTGGGCAAGATCGCGCGCCACGATCATCGGCCCGGTGAGCGACAGCCGGGTCTTGATCGGATGCGTTGTCAGTTGCGCCAGAATCTCCCGCATCGGCTTGTTGAGATCGACCTTCACCACCTCGCCGCCGAGTTTTGCGGCGTCCACCTCCGGCAGATATTTGGCTGGATTGTGCTCCAGCTCTTCCAGAAACACGCCGTCGCGCGTGATCTTGCCGAGCGCTTGGCGGTCGGCCGAGCACGACACGCCGAGCCCGATCGGCAGCGAGGCGCCATGCCGCGGCAGCCGGATCACGCGCACGTCGTGGCAGAAATATTTGCCGCCGAACTGCGCGCCGACGCCGAGCGACTGCGTCATCTTCTGGATCTCGGCCTCCATGGCGCGGTCGCGGAAGGCGTGACCGTCCTCGGAGCCGCGCTCCGGCAGCGCGTCGTAATATTTGCAGGAGGCGAGCTTGACCGTCTTCATGGTCAGCTCGGCCGAGGTGCCGCCGATGACGATGGCGAGATGGTACGGCGGGCACGCCGCGGTGCCGAGCGTCAGCACCTTCTCCTTCAAGAACGCCAGTAGGCGGTCGCGGCTGAGGATCGACGGCGTCGCCTGGAACAGAAACGATTTGTTGGCCGAGCCGCCGCCCTTGGCGATGAACAAAAATTTGTAGGCATCCTCGGCGTCGGCATGATCAGGATCATGGCCCTGCGCATAAATCTCAACCTGCGCCGGCATGTTGGAGCGCGTGTTCTTCTCCTCGAACATGGAGAGCGGCGCGAGCTGCGAGTAGCGCAGATTGCGTGTCAGATAGGCATCGCGCGCCCCCTCGGCCAGCGCCGCCTCGTCGTCGCCGGCGGTCCAGACGAGCCGGCCCTTCTTGCCCATGATGATCGCGGTGCCGGTGTCCTGGCACATCGGCAGCACGCCGCCCGCCGCGATATTGGCGTTCTTGAGAAAATCGTAGGCGACGAACTTGTCGTTATCCGATGCCTCCGGGTCCTCGACGATGGCCTTGAGGCTTTTGAGATGCGCCGGCCGAAGCAGATGATTGATATCGCTGAACGCCGCCTCAGCGAGCGCCCGCAGCGCCTCGCGCGGCACCACCAGCACGTCCTCGCCCAGCACGCGCTCGACCCGCAGCCCCTCGGCCGCGATCTGGCGGTACGGTGCCTCGTCCTTGCCGAGCGGGAAGAGGGGCGTGTGCTTATATGGCGGCGTCGGATGGGCGGTCAGGGGGGCGTTCATCTATCCATACGCCTAGTTCATCGAGTCGCTGGACTTACCAAGATTGCAATCCGAACATAGCGTTTGAAAGGTTGTCTACATCATCATCTCCGTTATGAGCAATCGAAGTTCGATGATCGACGTGCAGGGTAACACCATCTGCCTGTGATCGCCCGCAAATTTGGCAGCA
>JASHPU010000291.1 GCA_030037885.1 Xanthobacteraceae bacterium
CTGTGCAATCCGCAATTGCCGCCATTTCTCGACGAAATGTTCCTGCGCAATCTGCAGCTCGGCACGTCCAATGTCGATCTTCGAATTCGCCGGCATCGGGATACCATTTCGCTCGATACGCCGCGGATTGACGGCGATATCCGGGTTTCCGTCGTCTTTTCCTCTTGACGGACCAATAGGCCGCGCGCCGCGGCCGCGCGCGGCTTGGAACCCACGTGCGTACCGATGACTTCTCAATGCGGCGGAACTTTTGCACTGCTGGAGGACGTTATGCACGGGGATCAGCAACCGAGGGCCACGCCGCGGCTAGCCGCAGCGATTGCCGGCCTGCTCTGCGCTGGTTTGGCCGCCAGTTCCGTGGCCTTCGGCGACGATGCGACGAATCCCGGCAGCAACGCCAAGCCAGCGCCGGCGGCTCCGGAAATCACGGTTCTCGACAACCGCGAGGTCGAAGGCGTCCTCGGTCGCGAAGTACTCAGCGCCACCAACGAGAATATGGGTCGGATCGTCGACGTCCTGGTCGACCGCAGCGGCCAAGTCCGCGCCGCAATTATAGACTTCGGTGGCTTTCTCGGCGTCGGCAGCCGCAAGATCGCGGTCGATTGGAACGCGCTGCATTTTCCGCCGCCCGGCAAAGCCGGCGCGCGGATCACGCTCGAACTGACCCGCGATCAGGTCAAGGCGGCGCCCGAATACCAGGAAGGTAAGCCGGTCGTCGTCCTTGGCGCGCTCGGGAAGCTCGAATCGCTGCCGTTTGCCGATTAGCTCTTTCGCTGGAGTGGACCCTGCCTGTGCAACCCTCACGGCGTGCCAGCTATCGGCCAAACGTCTCTGCCGTCCCGAAAGACATGGCCGAGACGCCTGTCCCGGCGCGCCAGCATCGCCAAGCGCCGCCGCCCTCCAGACACAGTCTGCGCGGGCTCGATTGGTTCGTGTTTTTTGTCGCCGACGTGCAGACCGGATTCGGTCCATTTGTTTCGGTCTACCTGACGGCGGCGCGTTGGACTCAGGTCGATATCGGTCTGGTGCTGTCCGCCGCTGGATTCGTATCGCTGATCGGGCAGATGCCGGGCGGCGCACTGGTCGATGCTGCCCGATCCGAGCGCCAGGTCGCCGCCATTGCGGTGGCGGCGATTTGCATCAGCGCTTTGGCCTACGCGGCGCTGCCGGTCTTTGCCGTCGTGCTGTCGGCTTCGGTGCTGCACGCACTCGCCAGCTGCGTGCTCGGCCCGGCGATCGCCGCCATCAGCCTCGGTCTGGTCGGCCATGCCGCCATTGGCCAACGCCTCGGCCGCAATGCGCGCTTTGCCTCGATCGGCAACGGCTTGGCGGCGGCGGCCATGGGCGCCTGCGGTTATCTGTTATCGGCGCGCGCGGTGTTCATCGTCACCGTATTGTTGCTTATTCCTGCGCTGTGGGCGCTGCGTTACATCGCGGCTGGCGAAGTCGATCCGGAACGCGCCCATGGCGCACCGCCGCGCGAGCGCCACAAGCCGCCGATCCGGCCGGGCGAACTCATGCAAAACCGGCCGCTTTTGATTTTCGCCGGCTGCCTGCTTTTGTTTCATCTCGGCAACGCCGCCATGCTGCCGCTGATGGGCAGCATGCTGACCATGCGCTCGGCCCGCTGGGCGACCGTATTGATCGCCGCCTGCATCGTCGTGCCCCAGATCGTCGTGGCGGCGCTGTCGCCGTGGGTCGGCGCGCGCGCCCAGGCGTGGGGGCGCCGGCCGCTTCTGCTCATCGGCTTTGCCGCGTTGCCGCTGCGCGGCCTTTTGTTCGCCATCGTCGGCAACCCGCTGCTGCTCGTCGCCGTGCAGCTGCTCGACGGCGTGACGGCCGCGGTGTTCGCCGTCATGGTGCCGCTCGTCGTCGCTGATCTGACGCGCAACACCGGGCATTTCAATCTCGGCCAGGGCATTGTCGGCACGTTCGTCGGGATCGGCGCCTCGATCAGCGCGACGCTCGCCGGCCTTATCAGCGACCGCTTCGGCAGCCCGTGGGCGTTCGCGGGGTTGGCGGTCATCGCGCTGGCGGGCTTCGCTGCGGTATGCCTGCTGATGCCGGAGACGCGGCCGGCGGTGGAGCAGGAGGAAGAAGATTGATAGCGACGGCGGTCACGTGAACCCGTCGTCAGCCGCGAAACTTGTTCGCGGATGATGACGGGAAATCGGCCGCTACAGCGCCGGCGCGTCGTCGGCGACTAGGCGCAGCTGCGGCGCGATCCGGTCGGTGAGGCTGCGGTAGATCGCAAGGTAATTCTGCGCCATGCGGCGCGCGGTGAAGCGCTTTTCGAATTCCTTGCGAATTCTTTCGCGCGACAGCTGAGCAAGCCGGTCGACCGCGCCGATCGCGCCCTCCACATCCTCGACCACAAAGCCGGTAACGCCGTCTTCGACGATTTCCGGCACCGAGCCGCGATTGAAAGCGATGACCGGCGCGCCGCAGGCCATGGCTTCGATCATCACCAGGCCGAACGGCTCCGGCCAATCGATCGGCACCAGGAGCGCAACGGCGCCGCTCAAGAACTCCGGTTTATCCTTGTCACTGATCTCGCCGATATATTCGGCTTTGGTTTCCTTGATCAGGGGATGGATCTGCTCGTCAAAATATTCGCGATCGACTCTGTCGACCTTGGCGGCGATCTTGACCGGCACGCCGCAATGCTGCGCGATGCGGATCGCACGATCGACGCCCTTTTCCGGCGCGATGCGGCCGAGGAAGGCGAAGTATGACGGCTTCACCGGCTGCGGCGTCAACAGCCGCTCCGGCAAGCCATGGTGGACGGTGCTGACCCAATGCGCCTGCGGCAAGGGCCGCCGCTGCGAATTGGAAATCGAGACCACCGGAACGTGGGAAAACGCAGCGAATACCGGCTGGTGTTCCGGCAGATCGAGCCTGCCGTGCAGCGTGGTGACGAACGGCGTGGACTGCCGCGAGAATAACGAGAAAGGGTAATAGTCGAGGTGGAAGTGCAGGAAATCGAAATCGCCGGCATGCCGGTACACCCGCTCGAGCATCAACATGTGCAGCGCGTTGGGATCGCGCACCGCGCCGTCGAGCCGGAGCGCCCGCGGCCACACCGCATCGAGCCGGGCCGCGGTCACTGAATCGCCACTGGCGTACAGCGTCACCTCGTGGCCAAGCGCGATCAGCTCTTCGGTGAGCCACGACACCACGCGTTCGGTACCGCCATAAAGCTTCGGCGGGATCGCTTCAGTCAACGGCGCTACTTGAGCGATATGCATCTATCGACCTTCCTGATGTTGTGAGAGACCCGCCACCCGCGATCAGCCGACACGAAGAGCACAACGTCCAACATGGGCATTTTTTCAGCCAGGCCAAGCAATTGAGCAAGAAACTTATTTTTCGCGGGCCCTGGAACTTTCGCGCTGTTTCGGCGTCGATAATCTCGTCCGACAGTCAGGAAGCAATCGCATCCCGCCTTCCGCCGCCCGTCAGGGTCCAATGGCCCCCAAGGCCATCGCTGGGAGCGCGCCTGATCGATGGAGGAGTTGGCGATGGTTCGGTTGCCCCCATGACGATCACAACGCAGATCCGCCGCCTCGGGCGGAGACTTTTCGACATTCCGGCGTTGTGATGGCAGGGGCAGCACCCCCGCGACACCTCGGATCAACGCAAGCGCAAGGGACACCGAACACGCATGGCCGATCTTTGCACTTATGCGAGCCGCCCGCTGTCGTTCATTTTTCGTTATTTGCGCCTGCGCCCGCTCGCCCATGGCGCCATCCTTGCTGCGGTGTTGGGCGCCGTCATCTGTTCGGTGTGCACCCAATACGGCGTCAAATTCCTGGTCGACACGCTGTCGCGCGGGGCCACCGCCGACGTATGGACCGCTTTCTTTCTGCTCGGTGCGCTGATTGCGGCCGATAACCTGTTGTGGCGATTGGCAAGCTGGATCGCCAATTACACCTTCGTCGCGGTCACCGGCGACCTGCGCCGCGATCTGTTCCGCCATCTGATCGGCCACTCGCCGAGCTATTTTGCCGACCGGCAGCCGGGCATGCTGACGAGCCGCGTCACCGCGACTTCGAACGCAGTGTACACCGCCGAGAACATGTTCATTTGGAACGTGCTGCCGCCCTGCGTCGCCACCATCGCGGCGATCGCGCTGGTTTGCACCATCAGCCTGTCGATGTCCGCCGCGCTCGCGATCGTCGCCGGCGTCATGGTGGTGCTGATGTTCCGTCTCGCCGCCGCGGGCCGGCCGCTGCACCACGATTTCGCCGGCAAAGCCGCTGCGGTGGACGGCGAAATGGTCGATGTGGTCGGCAACATGGCGCTGGTACGGGCATTCGGCGGCTTCTTGCGCGAGCATCGCCGCTTCGACGCCACTGTCGATCGCGAGATGGAGGCGCGCCGCCGCAGCCTGTTCTATCTCGAGAAGCTGCGCATCTTTCATGCCGTGGTCACCATCATACTCACGCTCGGGCTGCTCGCCTGGGCGATCATGCTGTGGACCGACGGCGAGGTGACGACCGGCGACGTGGTGCTTGCCTGTACGCTCGGCCTCTCGGTGCTGCACGCCACGCGCGACCTCGCGGTAGCGCTGGTCGACGTCACGCAGCATCTGGCCCGGCTCGCCGAGGCGGTGGCGACGCTTCTGGTGCCGCACGAATTGCGCGACCATCCGGAAGCCGCGCCGCTTGTGCACCGCGGCGCCAGCGTCAAGTTCGAAGGCATGACTTTTCGCTACGGCGGCGGCCCGCAAATTTTCGAAAATTTTTCGCTGCGGTTTAAACCCGGCGAGCGCGTCGGCCTGGTCGGCCATTCGGGCGGCGGCAAGTCGACCCTGTTCGCACTGCTGCAGCGTTTCTACGACGTGCAGCAAGGCCGCATCCTGATCGACGGCCAGGACATCGCGTGCGTCACCCAGGACAGCCTGCGCGAGACGATCGGCGTGGTGCCGCAGGATATTTCGCTGTTCCACCGCTCGGTCCTGGAGAACATCCGCTACGGCAAGCCCGAAGCGTCCGACGACGAAGTGTTGGAAGCCGCCATCGCGGCGCGCTGCGATTTCATCGAGAAGCTGCCCGAAGCGATGCGCACCATCGTCGGCGATCGCGGCGTGAAACTGTCCGGCGGCCAGCGCCAGCGCATCGCCATCGCGCGCGCCTTCCTCAAGGACGCGCCGCTGCTGCTGCTCGACGAAGCCACCTCGGCGCTCGACAGCGACTCCGAGGAAGTGATCCGCGACGCGCTGGGCCGGCTGATGCACGGCCGCACCGTGATCGCGATTGCGCACCGACTCTCCACCGTGCGCAATTTCGACCGTATCGTCGTCCTGCAGACCGGCCGCGTCGTCCAGGATGGCCCACCCGACCAGCTGATGCGCCGCGAAGGCCTCTACCGCGAGCTCGTGCAGCGGGAAATGGACCGGCTGGCCCGCCAGGCGGCGTAGGGGCGGGATTAGGCGACGAACACGAAATGCAGATTAGCCGATAAGATGCGCAACGCCGGTTGATTGGGGCCGACATATAGCGAAAAAATAGAATTGTGGGGCAGGCATCCCATGTCCCCGTTGAGCTGGTCTTACTGCGTCAGAAAGCGCGGCGGGTGTTATAGCGCCCCCGCCCCTTCGGGAAAGGGCCACTTGGCGGTTCGACAACAAGGGGCCTGGCGAGTTTCGCCATTGCGCTCGGCGGCGGGCCCTCCTCGCTCGATCGCAAGATCGGCTGGGAGCTGTAGGACGGCCGCTGTCGGCGCCACCGCGACGACGGCGCCGGTGCGCACCTTGTTCGGCGGCCAGACCACCGCTAAATACGTCGCCGCGACGACTCGCCGCCAGAGATTTCCGTTCCGGAGAGGTGGCAGAGTGGTTGAATGCACCGCACTCGAAATGCGGCATACGGGCAACCGTATCGGGGGTTCGAATCCCCCCCTCTCCGCCACTTCGGAACAGAACTGCGAACGCCGGGCGTGGCCGGCTTTACGCTGGCCACGGCGGTCAGGGTCTGAAGCAGATTGCTCTTCGAGCCGATGATGCGGACCTCGCGGTCGGCGATCTCAACGCGCTGGGCGAGCGCGCGGAGGTGATCGCGCCGATAGCCTCCGCCATCGATCCTGATGCGCTCACGTGCCGTGCTGGCGAATGTTTGGACCATTTGCGGCGTGATCGCTTGCTGGGCTGACGACTCCAGCATCGCGGCGGCACGCGCGGCGTCGGCTTGCGCCTGGTCGCGGATCGCCTTGAGGCTTGCGACGCGCTCTTTCAGCGCTGGGTCGTCGAGATCGGCGACGCCGGCCTCAATGGCGTCATAGAGCCGCTTGAGGCGCAGATCGGTCTCGGCCGCTCGCTTGTTCAGTTCGGCGATGTGCTCGCGGCGGCGCTCTGCGCGCTCCTGTCGGCGGTCGAGGACGGACGCCAGAATCTCCTCGAGCCGCTCCGGCTGAAGCAAGCGATCGGCAAGGTGCTCGGCAACGAGATCGTCCAGCTTCTCCATCGGGATCGACCGGCCCTTGCAGCCTGCTTCGCCCTGCCGCGCCTTGATCGAACAAGTGTAGTAGCGGTACCGTCCTCCCTTTCCGGTCCTGAGCGTCATGGCGCCGCCGCAGTCGGCGCAGAAGCATATGCCGGTAAGAAGGGTGGGGCCGCTGACGACGCGCGCCGGCGTGACCTTGGGATTGCGAGCGTGCAAATGCGCCTGCACCGCATCGAACGTCGCTTGGTTGATGAGCGGCGGCACTTCGACGGTGACGATCTCGCTGATGGGTTTCAGCGTCTTGTTCTTGGCGCGCTTGTTGAACTCGTGGCGGCCGACATAGGTCGTCCGCGTCAGGATGCGGTGGACCTGGCCGATGCCCCAGCGCCCGCCGTCGCGCGTGAAGATGCGATGCTGGTTTAGGTGTGCCGCGATGTTCTTGACGCCCATAGAGCCGTTCGTGCCGTCACCTTCCAACGCGAGGCGATAGATCAGCCGCACCGTGTCTGCGTGCAGCGGATCGATTTCCAGCTTCTTCTTGACCTTCGCGCCGCGCTGCTCGGCCGCGATGACGCGGTAGCCGATCGGCGGCAACGAGCCGTTCCAGAAGCCTTGCCGCGCGTTCTCTTTCAAAGCGCGCAGGACATGCTTGGCGTTTTCCTTCGACTGATACTCGTCGAACAGCGCCATGATCTGCCGCATCATGACGTGCATCGGATCGTCGCCCATCTCCTGGGTAATCGAGACGAGTCTGACGCCGTTCTTCGCCAGCTTGCGGACGTAAAACTCCAGCTCGAAGTGATCGCGGAAGAAGCGCGAGAAGCTGTGGGCGATGATGATATCGAAGGGCGCGGGCTTGCTGGTGCCCGCTTCGATCATGCGCTGGAACTCGGGCCGTCGGTCGTTCGTGGCCGATGCGCCAGGCTCGACGTAGGTCTCGACAAGTTCATAGCCGCGTGCGGCACAATACGCTTCACCCTGCCGTTTCTGATCGGGAATGGAGACATCGTGCTCGGCCTGCCGCGCCGTCGAGACGCGCAGATACAACGCGGCGCGCAACGACACGGTCATCGCGATTGTTCCCTCAGATCATCGATGCGGCCCGAACAGGTCATCGAGCAGATCGCCGAACCATGCCTCGAACACGTCGAGCTCGGCGTCGGTGATCGGCACGCGCTCCGGCCAATCGTCCGTGACCGTCCACGCCTCGACATCATGCTTGGGTGGGCGCCCGATGCGCGGCCAGGGCTCCGGCTCGATGTAAAGATCGTCAGGCAGCAAGCCCAAGCTGGCGCGTGGTCGAGACATCCCCGCAGTATCGCGCCGCTCGGCCCGCAAGCGAATGACCGATTTCTATCCGCCAGCACCCTTCTCCTTCCCTCCAAATCGGTAACGATGGGAGCGCTCGCGCTCAGTTCGAACCTTGATCGCTTGGCGAGCCTCCGCCGGGCCGGCGACAGCCGGTCAAGGCCAAAGCCGCGAAGCGGTGGCGCGGAACGCGCCAGCCTTGACGGGCTCTGGCGGCGGTTCGGCCTGCTCGCGCCCAAGCGGTCATGGTTCAGCTTGCCTTGCGGGACAGCGTAATCGGCAGGTCCAGTTCCACACGGTCGTGCATGACCTTGGGCGTGATGCGACCGCGCTCGCCGCGTTCGAGGCGCACCAGGCCGTAGCCTTCCATGGTCCGCAGCGTGCGCGACAGGTTCGACTTCGCCTTTCCGGTGATGCGCGCCAGCTCGTCGAGCGAGCCGGGCGCCTTCTCGGCGATGACGCGCAGCAGTTCGCGATTGCCGGCCGAGAGCACCTTGGCGAAGGACTCGGTCGAGGTGAACCAGACCTTGGGCTCGTCGGCCGCCACGCGACGCTCGCCGCGCGCCACGGCCATGGTGCGCGCCTTCATCTCTTCGTAGCTGGCGATGCCGACCTTCAGCGTCGTCATGGGATCACTCCTCTCTCGCGTAGCATCGCGTCCACGGTCTCCCAGAAGTCGGCAAGCAAGGTGGCCGCGTCCCGGTACTCGTAGGGCCGGATGCTCCGCAGCCGGTGGCGATGGTCCTGCGGATCGCCGCGCTTCTGCCGTGCCACCGGATGGGCGTTGTCGAAGCCGACCAGACGCTCGCCTTCCGGCCCATGCAGCGTGAGCGAGTAGTCGATGCCATGCGGCTTTTCCGGCGACACCGGCACCCGCGTCACGACGAACCGGACCCAGTGGCCGCCCTCCGGGTCCACTACGAGAACCTGCCCGTCGAGGTCGAGAAGCACATCGAGGGTCGGGTCACGCGGCTCCGTCACGGCATATAGTTATCATACTGAAGCAACACAAGCAAGGTCGGGCTGTGGGCGGCCCTGGGATAAGCGGCTGGCGCTCGGAGCATTGATATCATTGAGTTATTGGACAAAAGCGCCAGCAAGGTGTGTTTCCGCGTCGGCGCAAATTCGCCAATTAACCCAACGACATACAACCCAACCGACGGCGCGCCGTTTTAACTTGCCGTCCCGATAGACATCCGGCGCGGCTCCATCGTCTCGATATTGCCGACACTCTCCACCACGATTTCGCCTGCCGATTGCTAGACGCCGAAAATGCCTCGAAGCCACGCATCGGCTGCTTCAGTATTTGGAGTCGTGAGCACGAACTCCTGCCCACGAGCTGCTGAAGATAGCCTGCATGCCGTTCCGTCGATTTGCCATCGATCGGACGTTTCGTGGTAGCTGAGCGCAGCTCCGTTTTCGGGATGGAACCAAGCCGGCAGGCTCCAAGTAGAGCGCTTCGGTTGGCGGACATCGGTTAGAGTGCGGACGCTCGACAACTCTCTAAAGATGCCTCCTCCTCGGCAATTCCATTGCGATAGGCGCTCGGCCGCCAGATAGAGAGTGTTCGATGGATCAGTGCGTCCATGCAGATGAGGGTGATCGGCGAACGGTGCCAATCGGTCATTCAGGTCACGCGATTCTGCCAACCTGATTACCTCGCCCACCTGCATCCATCCATAGATCACGTGCAGGTTCGGCGCTCCGCGAACAAACCTCCAGCGCCCGCCCGCGCGTTCGGCCTCTCTGAACCAGCCGAAGAATAGGAAGAGATCGCCTATGCCGATGGCATGTCGTGCGAGGTGGCTCTGCGCGGCGTTGATTTGTCCAAAAGCGGGCCGCCAACCAGCAGCCCTCGGCAAGGATCCAGCATCCAGGTCTGGATCAAGGTGACATCGACGCGTCCTTTCGATCTTTCCTCCAGTCAGGTCCTCGACCAGCGATCCAAGAGCCATGCCATTGACAGCGATCTCGTCGTACGTGTGAGGGTCGCGGGTAGCGGGGATGGGCAATGGTATCAAGGCGCCGCCGGGCAGGATGGGGTTTGGCACGCCCCCACTTGCTGAATCAAAACCCTTTCTACTCAGCACGATCTTCAAAAGACTCTCCAGATAACGAGCAATGCTACGCCAAGTGGCAGTTCGAATCCTGCTGCCGGCCAACGGATCGGCGGTCCTGATGGGTTCTCAGCTTGGCACAGCGAGAGCAGAAAGGCATCATATCGGGTGATCGCTGTTCAACGCCTACGCGGATCGCGCCCTGTGTCCTCCCCATCCATCTTTATGGTCCTGCTTCGGCGTCCTCGGAAGAACGACCGCCGCACGGACCCATTCTATGAGTTCGGCAGCTTCGGTCTCACCGGCTGCCATCGGTCCAATCTGCTGCACCCTCGAAATGCACCGCGTTTGAGCGGCGCGCGGCTGGCGTTTATTCAGGGAGGCAACGATGGGGCTCGGCTGGTTTGCCTTACGCCGCCAGTTACGGTCGTTATGCACGCTGGGAACACGCGCGCGGAGGTTCGCTGGGACAAGGACGATCCGTCAGCTCGCTTTCTGAGATACGAGGATGCGCCGGTCGTCACGGCGATCGACGATGTAGCTGCAATGCTCGAAGACGTGAACCGGACTACGGCGCAAGGCCGGTTGGCGAGCAAATTTCGGTCGCACACAAAACCACTGCCGCCAGCCGCAGCTCAGTCGCTCGTCCGTGTTCATGACGAATCCCTTAAAGCTACCAAGCGGTTCGCCGGCGGCTACGAGGAAACTCTGCCATTCCTGCCCGATATCGTTGACAAGCGGCGGAAGGAAACGAGGGACTCGCTGCTTCTCGAAGCTCAGGGTCGTGTGCCGGCGGAATTGGATGAACTTGAAACTGGCGGAAGCTCTAAAAGCCGGCGACCGAGTGGGTGCCGGTGAAGCGGCATCGCAACCCAGTCCGCCCGGCCGTGACACTTGGCCGGGACACGCTATGAGGCGAGATCGCGTCATCCAGACGGAACTACGCCGTCCATTGCGACCAAGTGTTTTCGAGCGGGATTGACCAAGTATTCGCGCACCTCTCGGCTTGCCGGCAGAACCATATATCCGGTTGTCAAGTCGCCAAGAAGCAAAGACGTTTCACGAGGGCGCAACCGCCAATGGAGCGCAATCAACACGCATAACGCGGAGTCGAGTTTATCTTGGTCCGCCTTTCGTGGTTGGGTAATTCTCCCGGCGGTGCGGCACCATTCCGCCAGTTCTTTGCAACCCACCATATCAGATTCTCGCGCAGCGGCCTCTGCCACACGGACCCAATCCGCCATAAGAAAGGTCTTCTTGCGATCCGGGTTGTATCTGGGCGCGTTCATCCGACCGAAAAACCCTTTGTCCAATGATGCCAGGGCGAGAGCCGGAAAGACCTCCATCAGATAGATGCCGTTAGCGGCCCCCCGAGCCTGCTCAGGGCTCTCCTCGGCTCCCAGCGCCGTCAGGAAACGCCATATTGGGGAGGCGTCACAGAACATCCCCTGCCTCCCCCGATTGGAGGGCTGAACGCCTCCGCCGAGCCAGCTGACGAGAGATGCGGCCACGCGCTCCACCGGCCGCATGCTGACCAAATTAGGAACCACCGTCGGCTGGTCGAGCGCGATAAGCGTCACGCCAGTTTTGGAGCGAGTTTCCTGGATGAAAGCGAGCGCCTGATCGAAGGACACCAACTGCGGAGCATGGAACCCCGTGGGGTTACCCTCCTCGGTGCCGACAGCGCAGATGGCTCCGGGAGCCTTTGGGTTATCTGTCCACGCAGAATCAAAACCGATGTAAATGTCCATGCCTGCTCGCTTCCATGACGCTTCTGACCGCGCCTCTCCCTAATCATAGGGCTATAGCGTAGACATAGTGCTCATCATCGTCGGTCATGGCCCGCCAGTTTTTAGTTCCGTTCCGCCAGTTTCGCGGTATGACGGGTGATGCTCCAACGTTGCTGAGAAACTCGCGGCGCGCCGGTAGTGAACCTGAAGGACCGAACGATCGATGCCGTTAGGCTAATACTCCGAACCGCGCCGACGCCCACTTCACGTACGTTCAATGCCGGCGGCGCGTAAATCTGATTCGACCATCAGTTGCACCAACGATTCAAATGACGTCTTCGGTCGCCACCCGAGTTGTCGTCTTGCTTTTTCATAGTCGCCACGCAATTGATCAACTTCTGCCGGCCTGTACAGCGCCCGGTCCATGGCGACGTGATCCAAATAATTTAGCCCGGCGATTTTAAACGCCATTTCGGCAAACTCGCGCACGGAGTGCGTTTCACCCGTCGCGATCACAAAATCGTCCGGCTCCTTCCGATTGACCATGAGCCACATGGCTTCGACAAAATCCGGCGCATAGCCCCAATCGCGATAGGCTTCGAGGTTGCCCAAGCGCAATTCCTTCTGCTTACCGGCTACGATTGCTGCAACTCCCGACGTTATTTTACGCGTCACAAACTCACGAGCCCGCCGTGGCGATTCATGATTGAAAAAAAGGCCGCTCGATGCGTGCAAACCATACCCCTCGCGATAGTTGCGGGTCAGTTCGAAGCCGGCGACTTTGCTGATGCCATACGCCGATCGCGGATGGAATCGCGTCCGCTCAGTCTGCGGCACCTCTTCGGCCCTGCCGAACATTTCGCTCGATCCTGCAAAATAGAACCTGCATTCCGGCGCCGCATCGCGGATCGCGGCAAGCATGTTATGGGTGCCGTTTATATTGGTGTTTAACGTCGAGAACTCATCCTCGAATGAATGACCGACAAAGCTCTGCGCGGCCAGATGGTAGCACTCGTCGGGATTCACCAGACGCACGATACGATAGAGGCTTGAGAGGCTCTCCAGAGAACCAGTGTGCAGGGCCAGCTTGCTCCTGATCGGAAGAATTCGATCCAATCGGTGTTCCGGATCTTCCAAGGCGACCCGACGGACGATGCCGTGCACCTCATAGTCCTTCGCCAGTAGAAACTCAGCCAGATAAGATCCGTCCTGGCCGTTAATTCCTGTAATTAAAGCTTTCCGACGGTTCATGAGCAGCCAGCACCGGTCCGCACTGGACTTCAATCGTCCTTGGCCAAAGCAAGATTGATGGACGCCAACGCGGCGGACCGCAATTCATCCGATTAAAGACTATCAGCCCAGCTTTCAAGACCCGAACTGCCTACACTTGACACCCGACGTCAGGCCAGCCCATCCACAATCCCGCATCGGCCGCAGGAGGAAAAGAGAGACTGACAATATCGCTTCTGCAAGCCGCGCGGATTGGAGCGGTGGCGGCATCTACAAAATGGTCGACCGCGGTAGCGGTTTCCCGTTTTGAAGTTTTCCGTTCGACGATAGCCTTGGCGATCTGACAACTAAATTCGGTCAAGCCGGCCAAGGCATTTTTCTATTTAGCTCCCGCCACGTCGCAATTTCATCGGAGACCCGCCTGAGGCCGAGGACGCCGGAATCCAACGCGAAAGCTCCAGGCGTCCGCAGCCAGTCCATCGAGGTTTTCAACAGTGTCCCGCCCCAACCGAGCGGACGATCGGATACCAAGCTGAGCAGATGCAAGTCGATTGTTGTACGATATTCACGGTGTCCCAAATCGACCAATCGAGCACGCAACGGCTTCACATGGAGGTTGCGGTCGAGCTGAACGTTTATACAGTCGAATTCGCGTGGAGCGGCGATGCCAAGTTCATCGAGAATCCATTTTGCATGGCACGCCAGAGACCTATCTGATGTCTGCCGGTCGCCATACGACGCAACGAGGCCGCCGCCGGCGGATTTGATCCCGCCGACGCTGAAAATGAACCCGCCTGATCCGTTTCTGCCGAGCGACCGCGGTTGGCGAAGCCGCATAACCGCGGCCTACCTGCATGGCGGCACGCCGGGATCGGGGCGCCAGTCCAGGGTTTTAAGCTCGCAGATCGAGCCTTCCACGGCCAGGGCGGCCTTGTAGCGAGGGCCGACATCGAGGTCGCGGATGACCCAACGACCGGCCTCCGTCGGGTCGGGCCGGGTCTGCAGCAGCATCGCCGGCTCGTCCGGTTTCAGGGAAACGTCGAAGGAATCGAGGCCCCGAAGCAGCCCAACTCCTCCAGCCTTGATAAACGCCTCTTTTCGGCTCCAGCAGGCAAAGAATGCGGCGCACCGCTGATCGGCAGCAACCGCGGCCAAGTCAGCTCTCTCGCGCGTGGAAAAGAACCGCGCCGCGATGGCGTCCACTTCCAGATTTTCGCGAATTTGCTCGACATCCACGCCAACGGCGCGGCGGGCGGTGACGGCAAAGAGGACAATATCGCCGGAATGCGAAACGTTGAATTGGAAATCAGCGCTATTCTGAGCAGGCGCGAGGGACGGCTTGCCGAAATCGTTGTAGCAGAACTGGATCTCATCCGATCTGATGTCGAGAAGGTGACCGAGAACGATTCTTGCCAACGCCCGGCCCACGACGAGACGTTCGCGATCCGCCTGAAAATGAAATCGCTCCGCCCTTTGGCGCTCATCGGGCGAAAGAATCTCGCTCATTGCCTCGACGTGGGCGCGGCCCGAGCCGAGCCGGCCCATCCAAACATGAACATCGCACGGGGTTACGGCGTAACCTTGCGGCGCCGCCGCCAAGCCTTCGCGGTCGCCTATTCGCCTGTCCACCAAGAGTCGTTCCGCGGCATGTCGAAGAGTTGCTTACTCGATTTCATGCATAGCTTCATTTGCAGCATAGTTCCATAAACCAAATCGTAAGGTCCATAGGTCGTCTGACGCCAACGGATACCAAGCGCAGTCCCATTCCAACACGTGATCGAAATTAGTCGTCACGACGGCGCCGAGCGCAGGGCGCGGCCGCTCTGCACCGCTCGTCGCGCGGCCACGCCATGGCCGGGCGCCCCGTTCCGGGCAATGCCGGCGCTGGATTGCCGCCGAGGTCCGGTATATGCAGGCGCGCGCACGGCGGCGCTCGCGGTGCGCTAAAGGCGCGAGCCGAACTGTAGGTACTGTATGCAGGCCTCCCAACCGAGCATTTCCGGCACCCGCGACTATGCCGGCGATGACGCCGTCGCCTTGCAGGCGGCGCGCGACGCCATCGGCGCGACCCTGCGGCGCTACGCCTACGCGGCGATCGACCCGCCGATCCTGGAAAGCGCCTTGCCGTTTCTCAACCGGTCGGGCGAGGACATCCGCCGGCAGATGTACATTTTCCCGGACCCGGCGGGTCAGGAAGTGTGCCTGCGGCCGGAATTGACCATTCCGGTATGCCGCGCCTATCTGCGTCAGCTGCAGGCGAAAGAGGGGCGGCGTAACGCACCGGAGCGCGCGGCGCGACTGAGCTATTTCGGGCCGGCCTTCACCTATGAAGCCGCCCGCGAAGACCATTACCGGCAGTTCTATCAAGCCGGCGCCGAATATATCGGCGCGCCGTCGCGCGAAGCCGCCGACGCCGAAATCCTTGCCGCCGCGCTCGACTGCCTGGCGGCCGCAGGTCTCGAGCAGACGTCGATCGAAATCGGCGACGTCGAAATCCGCAATGCCTTCATCGACCAGTTGCCGGTCAATGACAAATCGAAGGCGCGCATTCGCCGCGTCGCGTTGCGCAACCCGAAGAACGCCGCCTTGGCGGCGGCGGCCGGTACGGCAGCGGCCGTGGCGGACGAAACAAATCAGTTCGGCGAGCTCGCGTCGCTGCTGGCGGCTGCCAAGCCCGGCAAGGCCGAATTGCTGATCCGCGAAGTGTTTGCGCTCGCCGACGTGCGGCACGTCGGCGGCCGCACGCCGGAGGAGATCGTCGAGCGCCTGACCAGCCGCACCGCACAGCAGGCGGAGCCGATTTCTGCGGAACTGATCGAAGCCGTGGCGGCGCTGCTGAACATTCGCGCCGCACCCGATGCGGCGTTCAAGGCGATCCGCGAACATTTTCGCAATTTCCGCATCGCCGCGATCGAGCCGGTGCTGGAGCGCTGCGCGAAGCGGCTGCGCTACGTCGAGGCTTACCGCGGCGGGCCGCTGGCGGTGCGGTTCAATGTCGGCCTGCGGCGCGGGCTGGAATATTACACCGGTTGCCTGTTCGAGATTTACGCCAAGGACATGCGGCAGATTGGCCATGTCTGCGGCGGCGGCCGCTACGACAATCTGCTCGAAGGGCTCGGCGCCGACGAATCGATTCCCGCGGTCGGTTTCGGCATCGGGCTCGACCGTCTGCTCGCGGTGCTGCAAAAATCCGGTATTCGCGACGCCGAAGACACCGCTGTCGTCGACGCGCTTGTCATCGCCGCTGGAAACACGCGGCACGAGCAATGCATCCGCGCCGCCGCGGCGCTGCGCGCCGCCGGCTGGTCGGTCGAGCTCGATTCATCGGAGCATGACGATGACAGCGCGCTGAACCATGCGCGCAAACACAAAATCTCCTGTATCATATCCGTGAGCGAGAGCGATCTGAAGAAGGGCCAGATCCGCGTTCGCCGCTTGGCCGATCGCGATGAGCGCCTCGTCGCATTGTCGTCGCTCGCCGACGAGACGAAGAACGGCGCTCGCGAATCCTTGGGCAAGAAAAGATGAACGCGCGCGCAAAAAAACTCGTGCTCGCGCTGCCCAGCAAGGGGCGACTGCAAGAGCAGTCGATCGCTTTTCTCAACGGCTGTGGCTTCGACGTGCGGCGCGTCGGCAATGGCCGCGAATATGTTTCGGCGCTGGTCGGCCTCGATGACGTCGAGGTGATCTATTTGCGCCCCCAAGAGATTCCGACCCGCGTCGAGCAGGGCGACGCGCACGCCGGCATTACCGGAGAGGACCTCTATCGCGAATATGGCGAAGGCGAACCGACGTCGGCGCTGGTCATGCCGAAGCTCGGCTTCGGCGGCGCGCGGCTGGTCGTCGCGATCCCGCAATCGTGGGTTGATGTATCGACCATGGCCGACCTCGACGAGGCCGCCATGCTGTTCCACCAGCGGCACGGCCGAAGCCTGCGGGTCGCGACCAAATTTTCCCGGCTGACGCGCGCCTTCTTCGCCGAAAGCGGCATCGTCGAGTATTCGCTGGTCGGCTCGTCGGGCGCCACCGAGGGAGCGCCAGCCGCCGGCGTCGCCGACTTCGTCGTCGACCTCACCTCGACCGGCACGACGCTCGCCGAAAACCATCTGAAGGAAATTGCCGGCGGCACAGTGCTGCAAACCGAAGCCTGCCTGATCGCATCGCTGCGCCGCTCCCTGTGGAACGAACGTGCGCTGGCCGCCTTGGAGCAGTTCGTGGCGCAGATCGAGGCACGCATCCGCGCCACCTCGCAATTCGTGCTGCGCTTCTCGGTCCCGGCGAAGTCGGCCGCCAAGAGCAAACAGCACCTGGCCGAAAAGTACGGCTGCGTGGTCAGCTCGTGGAGCGAGGCGGCAGGCATGCGCGATCAAGGCCGCGCGTTCGTGGTGGCGTATTGCCGGCGCGCCAAGCTTTACGGCGTCGTCGAATTCCTCAAATCATGCGATGCTGCCAGCATCCTGGTCGACCGCGGCGAATTCATCTTCGAAGGCGCCTCGCCGGCATTCGAAACGTTCAGAAAAATGCTCACACACCCGCGCGGCGCGAAACCCAGGGTCGCGCCGGACCATTAGGCAAGGCGCGAACAGCGCAGCGCGCCCGCTGTGATCGACCGGCGGCAACGCTCCAGAAAATGCACAGCAGGACGTTCAGCAATGGCGGAAAAGTCCGACACGCAGAACCGGCCGAAAGCACGTTTGCCGCGCGGCTTCTCCGATTCGACCGGTAAAACGCTCGCAATCCACGACGAGCTCATTGCCAAGCTGTCGCAGGTCTACGGCGCGTACGGCTTCGAGCGGCTGACGACGCCCTGTGTCGAGTTCGCCGACGCGCTTGGCAAATTTTTGCCCGATCAGGATCGGCCCAATGAAGGCGTGTTTTCGTTTCAGGACGACGACGGCCAGTGGCTCTGCCTGCGCTACGACCTCACCGCGCCGCTCGCCCGTTACGTGGCGGAGAACTACGACTCGCTCGCCTTTCCGTATCGCCGCTTTCAGACCGGATCGGTGTTCCGCGATGAAAAGCCCGGGCCGGGCCGATTCCGCGAATTCATTCAATTCGACGCCGATACGGTGGGCACGTCGGCGATGGCGGCGGACGCCGAACTCTGCATGCTGGTGGCTGACAGTCTCGAAGCGCTTGGGCTTCAGCGCGGCGAGTACGCCATCAAGGTCAATAACCGTAAAGTCCTCAACGGCGTCCTCGAACTGATCGGCGTGCCGGAAGGGGCGGCGGGCGAAATCCTGCGCCTTGCCGTGCTGCGCGCCATGGACAAGCTCGACCGGCTCGGCGCGCGCGGCGTCGCGCAGCTTCTGGGCAGCGGACGCAAGGACGAATCCGGCGACTTCACCAAGGGCGCCGGACTGGCGGCCAACGACATCGACCGCGTCCTCGGCTTTCTCGATGCCGGCGGCGGCGATCGGGTCGCGGTCTGCAACAACCTCTCGGCACTGGTCAAAGGCAGCGCGGTCGGCGAAGCGGGCGTCGCCGAACTGCGCGAGATCGATGCCGTGCTCGCGGCAGCCGGGTTTGACCTCGATCGCGTGCGCATCGATCCGGCGGTGGTCCGCGGCCTCGCCTATTATACCGGGCCGGTGTTCGAGGCTGAGCTGACGTTCGAGATCAAGGGCGACGACGGCCGGCCGGTGCGCTTCGGCTCGGTCGGCGGCGGCGGCCGCTACGATGATCTGGTCGAGCGCTTTCTCGGCAAGAAGGTGCCGGCGACCGGCGTGTCGATCGGTGTCTCGCGTTTGGCGGCGGCACTGCAAATGCGCGGGCTATGGTCGGGCCGCACCCATGCCGGCCCGGTCGTCGTATTGGTGCTCGATCGCGACCAGTTGCCGCGTTATCAGGCCATGGTGGCGGAATTACGCGCCGCGGCAATCCGCGCCGAACTTTATCTCGGCCAAAGCGGCATGCGCGGCCAGCTCAAATATGCCGACAGGCGCGCGGCGCCGATCGTCGTCATCGAAGGCGGCGATGAACGCGCCAAGGGCGAAGTAACCCTCAAGGACATGGCGCTTGGCGCCGAGCTGTCGAGCGAGATCAAGAGCCGGAGCGAATGGGCCAAAGGCGCGGTCGCCCAGGTTTCGGTACGCCGTGAAGATTTGGCGCGCCGCGTCCGCGAAATATTGGAACGTCAGCACGCGTGAGTTCGCCGATCCGGCGCACCCGCCATGGAACGTGCCGCGGCAGTCGCGCGTTGTTCATGTGCGCACGGGCGGAGGTTCTTTGGAGCTTGCCGTGAGCAATGTCCGCGCGTGTTCGTTGCCGGTGCAATTGCCGGCCTCGCGCCCTTTCCCCGCCAGTAACGCCGGTGCACCAAGCGGTCGCCGTAAACGCCGCGGCGGTGGCACCCGGCGCCATGCGCTGCTTCCGGCAGGAGGTGTGTGATGCGTTGTGTCATCGTGAATGGAGCGAAACTCAAGGCGCAAGTGTGCTGTGCCCGTTGCGGCCGGGCAATCGGCGACAGCTATATCCGGGAAATCGGCAGCCGGCGTATCTACTGCGATTTTCATTGCTACAGCGT
>JASHPU010000292.1 GCA_030037885.1 Xanthobacteraceae bacterium
GCCGGCGCCGACGAGTTCATCGCCAAGCTGGCGCTCGGCTACGACACGCCGATCGAGGAGCGCGGCGCCAACCTCTCCGGCGGCCAGCGTCAACGCATCGCCATCGCGCGAGCGCTCGCCACGCAGCCGCGCATCCTGATTTTCGACGAGGCCACCAGCGCGCTGGATTATGAAAGCGAGCGCATGATCCAGGCCAACATGCGCAGGATCGTGAGCGGCCGCACCGTCATCATCATCGCGCATCGGCTTGCCGCGGTGCGCCATTGCGACCGCATCATTGCGATCGAGAACGGCGCCATCGTCGAGGAAGGCAACCACCATTCGCTGCTGGCGCGCTCCGAGAGCCTCTACGCGCGGCTGTGGCGCCTGCAGCAGCAGGAGAGCGACGTCTGAACGGTGAGATCGGCATGAGTTTGGTGCAATCGGGAAATCCTGCGGCGACGCCCGCAACATCCGGCAGCAAAGCGCTCGTCCCGCGGCCGAGGTCGTCGCCGCTGACCGATACCGACCGCGAGTTTTTGCCGGCGGCGCTGGAGATTCTGGTGACACCGCCCTCGCCGGTCGCGAAATCGCTCCTGCTCGCGATTTGCGCGCTGTTCTTCGGCGCGCTGGCCTGGTCGTATTTTGGCTGGATGGACATCTACGCTGTCGCGCCCGGAAAGATCCAACCGGACGGCGGCTCGAAGGTGGTGCAGCCGGTCGACGCCGGCAAGGTTTCGGCCATCCGCGTGCAGAACGGCAGCCGGGTCAACGCCGGCGATGTGCTGATCGAGCTCGATTCGACCGAAACCGCGGCCGACCGCCAAGCGGAGGCGACCGATCTCGAGGCCGCCAGCGCCGAGGCGGCACGGCGCAAGGCGGCGATTACCGCCGCGCAGACCGACGCCATGGCGCCGGTGCCGGTCGCGTTTCCGGCCGGCATCAGCGAGCCGGTGCGCCACCGCGAGGAAGGCGTGCTGGCCGCCGACCTCGCCCAGTTGCGTTCGACCGTCAACGGCCTCAAGTCTCAGTTTGCCGAAAAAGTCGCCACCAAGGCGCGGCTCGAAGCCACCATCGCTGAGCGGCAAAAGCTCATTGCGCTGACCAAGGAGCGCGTGTCGATGCGCGAGAAGCTGCAAGCCATGGGTGCCGATTCCCGCGCGCAGACCATCGAGGCGTTGCAGCAATACGAGACGCAGCTGACGACCGATACCGACGATCGCGGCCAACTCCTTGAGACCGGCGCCGCCATGGCTTCACTCGACCGCAAAATCGATGGGTCGATCACTCAGTTCATCGCCGAGCAATCGCAGAAGCTTGCCGAGGCCGAGCACAAGCGCGATCACCTCGAACAGGATCTGATCAAGGCGCAATCGAAGGCCAGCCACGCCGTGCTGCGGGCCCCGATTTCCGGCACCGTGCAGCAGCTCGCGGTATCGAGCCTGGGTCAAGTGGTGGCGAGCGGCCAACCGCTGCTCACCATCGTGCCGTTCGATCAGCCGCTGGAGGTCAAGGCAATGGTCGCCAACCAGGACATCGGCTTCGTCGAGCCGGGCCAGAATGCGGTGGTCAAGGTCGATTCCTTCCCGTTCACCCGCTATGGCACGATCGACGGCACCGTCGAACGGCTGTCGCGCGACGCCGTGGACGAGCGCGATGCCACCGAATTGAGCGACGCCGCCAATGCGGCGCGGCCGCAGGGTGCCGCACCGGGCTCGCCGGCGAAGACGCAGAATCTGGTCTTTCCGGCGACCATCCGGCTGGCGAAACGCACCATGGACATTGGCGGCAAAGAAGTGGCGCTCATGCCGGGCATGGCCGTTAGTGTCGAGATCAAGACCGGGCAGCGCCGCGCCATCGATTATCTCCTGTCGCCGTTGCGCGAAATGGTCAGCGAAACGGCCCGGGAGCGATAAGGAATTCGCGGCCGGGATGCGGCGCCGGTTTGCGGTTAGGGGCAGTCGTGCACGCCGCCACGGCGTGAACACCGCCGCGCGCCGCGGGTCGCAACAATGGACGTCAAGGGGCCAATCCGGGCAGTCCACGGCAGGCTTTGCCAATACCTCTGTTCACGCTAAAGTAGTCATCACAAGCAAGCGCGCCGGCTCACTGCACGACATGACGCAGCAGGCACAGGACACGACCATGCAGGAAACGGAGACCACGTTTCGGATTGTGGACCGGCGCCACACGGCGCTTGCCGGTGAATCCGTTTCGTCAAGCGACTTTCCCGCAGATTATCGGGCACACTCGGTTCTTCTCGGCTATCATACCGAAAATCAGGCCATCGCATTCTTGCGCGGCAAGAGCGTTCATGCCGATGCGATGGAGCACCTGCTGAAAGAGCGCGCGCGCGCTCAGTCGCGTATCGGCACGTTACCGCCATTGGCGCCTGCAGCTGCGGCGCTGCCGATTGAGGATGCGGCAGCCCGCGCCGAGATCGATCAGCTCATGTCGCGGCCCGATTGCAAAGCCGCTTTTCCAGAAGGCCGATGGGCGGCGGAACTCATCGACATCGCCCAGCTCATCGCCGTTTTTCCGAGCCTCGACCTGCGCTACGCGGAGAGCCTTGGCGGCGCCGGCCTGGATGCCTCGAACCCGCTCTCGGCGGTACGGCTGTGCTTTAATCCCAAGCATTCCTCGCCGTTCCATGTCAGCCTGGATCAGGCGCAAAAATCCATCAGCATCGTCGGCATTCATCCCGCATTGGAGGTGGTGAGCCTGCGCTGCAGACAGCAGGCCGAAGACGGGCCGTTGCTGGTCAGTTTTATGGTTGCGGCGCCGCCCAACCTCGTCGTGGTCCTGCGCCATCGCGGGCGGTTGCTGCTTTGTGGCGGCTATCATCGGGTCTACTGCTTGCTGCAGGCCGGCTTTGCGCGGGTGCCGTGCGTGGTCCAGGACGCGCCGGGATTCGGCTATATCGCCCGCTACGGCTCGGCTTTCTTTCGCGAGCCGGTGCTTATGGCGCCACGGCCGCCGCTCTTTACCGATTTTGCCGATCCGGAATTGGCAATCATCGCGCCGCTGCGCGCCGCGCATAAGGTCACGCGCATCCGGCCGGACGAATATTTGGTCGCCCCGTGAGTCGCGATGCGAATTCTCACCTGCAGTGAAGCCGGCGAGGCGGCGAGCGGGCCGGAAGCCGACCCCCAGGTGCTCGTGCGGCGGGCCGGCTATGCCGTCGCCCAATTTTGCGTGTCGCAGTTCAAATTCAGGTCAGTCTGCGTGCTCTGCGGCAGGGGCAAGAACGGCTGCGCCGGACTGATCGCCGCCGAGGTCCTCGGTCGCGTCGCCGATGCGGTTGCGGTGATAGTTTTAGCAAAGGGAGCTGATGAACTGCGCGCCGAAGTCGCAGCGTGCCTTCCTCCCGAGGTCGAGCCGATCTGGATTGCGGATGAGACGGATTTCGCCAGTGCGTTCGTGCAACAGGCGCTTGGCGCCGATCTGATCGTCGACGCCCTGGTGGGGACCGGTTTCAAGCCCCCGCTGCGCGGGCTCGTCGCCGCAGCGGTCGCCGCGGTCAACGACGCTCCGGGCACCATCGTCGCGGTTGACGTGCCGACCGGTGTCGACGCCGACAGCAAAACAGCACTCCATGCGACCGGCGGCAACGTGGTTTTTCCCCACGGCATCATCGCGTTGATCGCGCCGAAGCCGGCCCACGTGTTCGGCCATTTGACGGCGGGGCCGATCGCCGTCAGCGAGCTGGGCGTGCAACCGGCTTTTGTGCCGAGCGCGGCCGCCGTGCAGGTGATTACCGGCCGCGAAGTGGGAATGACGTTTGCGCCGGCGCCTGACGCGCGCGACGAGCTGCCATTCGGCCAATTGAGGCAATTGGGCCATGTGCTCGTCGTGGCCGGTTCATCGGGCCGCGAAGGCACTGCGGCGCTCGTCGGCATGGCGGCATTGAGCGCCGGCGCCGGCCGCGTCACAGTAGCCTGTCCGAAATCGATCCAGCCGACGGTCGCGGGTTTCCATGCGGCGCTCGCCACCTGCGCGGTCCCGGAAACCGATCAGGGTACAATCGCAGCAACGGCAAGCGATCGGATCGACGAGCTCCTCGCCGGCAAGGATGCCGTCGTCGTCGGCCCGGGACTTTCCACCAACCCGGCGACCGGCGCTTTCGTGCGGCGGCTGGCGAGCACTTGTACGCTGCCGCTCATTGTCGATGGCGACGGTTTGGACGCATTCGAAGGACGTTTCTCCGAGATCAAACGCCGCGACGAGACACCGTTCCTGGTGCTGATGCCCGATGCCGAGCAAGCGGCGCGGCTGGCCGGCTTTGCGCTCGGTGCCGTCCGGGCCGACAGCGTGACCGCGGCGCGGGGGATTGCCAGAGCGACCGGCGCCTGTGTGGTGCTGAAGGGGCAACGCAGCGTGGTCGCCGGTGCGTCGGGCGAGGTGTGGATCAATTCGAGCGGCAATGCGGCGCTGGCCAGGGCGGGCGTCGATGAACTGCTTTCGGGAATAGTGGGCGCGGCGCTGGCGCGACATGTCGATCGCCGCGCCGACGCCGCCGATCTGGCGCCGACCGCAGATCGTCTGTTCGCGCGCGTGTTGCTCAATGATTTGCATGTCGCGGCGGCGGTCCACCTGCGGGGCTTGGCGGTCGATATCGCCCGCGATGCCCTGCACGAGAATACACTCGGAGCAATCGACGTGATCGAAGCCCTGGTCGAAGCGTTCCGCGACTGCGACCTTCAGCTCGAGCAAAATCTGTTTTATTTGCGCAAGTAGCATGATTTTCACGACCACCAGAAACGCCGCAACACGTCGGCGCAAATGGCCGAGTTGCGTCTCTTGCCGGCGCAAGCGAGCCTGCGCCGCGGAACTCTCCTGACCCTCACAAGCTGGAATACAGGCCCCATATCGGGGTTTAAACGGCTCGGGGGTGGCGCAGGTCTGGCGAGGCCCGCCTCATGCATGTCGCCCGCGCCGTCGTCGCGGCAGCGAGCTGCGCCTATCGACTGGCATCGCTCAAAGTCGAGGCCGATCTCGATCTACCCGATTTGTCGCCGTGGGACGGGCCGAGTGCCGCCGTGCCCGACGTCGTGATACGGCTGGGCGAAGTGCCCTCGCGATTGCAGGATGCGGACTGCATCGAAGCGATCTTTCAGACCCGGGGCCGCGACGAATATCTGCTTACGCTGCCGGGCACCGGCCGCATCCTGATCCGCGGCGGCCGCGAGATTGCGATTGAGCCCGAACGCGATGCCGATCCGATCAACATGCGGGCGCTTTTGATCGGGCCCATTCAAGCCGTACTCTGGCATCAGCGCGGGCTATTGCCGTTGCAGGCGAGTACCGTCGTGATCGGCGGACGGGCCGTGGCGCTGGCCGGACCCCCGGCGGCCGGCAAATCGGCGTTCGCCGCGGTTCTGGCGCAGGCTGGGCACGAGATTTTGGCCGACGACATCTGCGTGATCGAGGCGGGCGGCAGCAGCGGATCGGCTATTGTTCTGCCTGGCGTGACGCAGCTGCGTCTGTGGCGGGATACGCTCGACCAGCTCGGCATCGCAGCAAAGGGCTTGCGCGCCGCTTTGTCGGGCAAGGAAAAATTCCTGGTCGATTGCTGGGTCGGCTGCCGCGAGAAGCGGCCGCTTGCCGCCGTGTTCGCATTGGCGCGGCAATCCAATGTTGCGCTGACGGTCCAGCGGCTGTCCGGCATGGCTGCGATGAACACGCTGCGCGAGGTTGTGCACATGCGCCGCGCGGCAAGCGCGCTCGGCTGCGATGGCGATATTGCTGCCGGCCTGACCCGATTGTCGCGGGCGGCTGTACCGGTCTGGCGTCTGTCGCTGCCGGACGATCCGGCTTGTCTGCACGAGGCGATGGGAAAAATACTGCGCGCCGTGGAGTAAGCCTGATGCGTTCGGGAAAAATGTGGTGGCTCGCTTCCTATCCGAAGTCCGGCAACACTTGGCTGCGGGCTTGGCTATGGGCGCTGGTTTCGGACAAGCCCGTGGAACTCGAGGCCCTCTCGCGTTTCGCCGGCAACGCCGCCAGCCGATGGCAATTCGACCGCGCGCTAGGCATACCCAGCGCCGCGCTTTCCTACGATCAGGAGTGCAATCTTCGTCCGGCCGCCTTCGAGGTTCTGGCCGCCGAAACCCGGCCCCCGGCCTTCTTTAAAGTGCATGACGCCTATCATTTGACGCCGGAGGGCAAGGCGCTGTTCCCGCAAGCTGCGACGGCGGGCGCGGTTTATGTCGTGCGCGATCCCCGCGCGGTAGCCGTCTCGCTGTCCCATCACATGGCTGAGCCGCTCGACCAGTCCATCGCTTTCATGGACGATCACGACGCGGCCCTTGCCCGCTCGACCAGACTGCTGTCGGATGACTTGCGCCAACGCCTGCTGCGCTGGAGCGAGCACGTGGAGTCTTGGCTCGGCGCGCCGTTTGCAGTGCACCTCGTGCGCTATGAGGATATGCTGGCCGATCCGCATGCGGCCTGCGCCGCAGTGGCGGCGTTTCTCGGCCTGCCCTGCGACTCGGCAACGATTGCGACTGCGGTCGAGGCGGCATCATTCTCACGGCTGCAGGCCCAGGAACGCGCGTCCGGCTTCACCGAAAAGCCCCGCCATGCCGCGGCATTCTTCCGCGAGGGCCGCGCTGACGGCTGGCGGCAGGTGCTGACGCCGAAACAGGTCGCCCGCATCGTCGCCGCGCATGGCGCGATGATGCAGCGCTGCAATTATGATTTATCGCTGACACCGCGTGTCGCCGGGCGTGCCGCGGCTTGGCAGCCCAATGCCGCCTTCGCTACAAGCCCCCGGCAGAGCGCTGGTCAGCGGCGAGCTCCTCCTCGCGCCAGGACAACACCCGGTAGGGCTCGGCATCGCCGTCCAAAACCAGAATGACGGCTTCGTAGCGCATGTAACGGTGGCTCGCAAACCGCACCTCCACGTCTACGCGGTCTGTTCTGGTCGGCGCTATCGTCAAAAAGCTTCCGGCGTAGCCAAGCTGCGCCCTCCACGTGCCGAGTTGCGGCTGGTCGTCCTGCGTCGGCAGGCTCTGCATGAGCTCGGGCGTCATTCCCGGGACGGCCGCCAGCACTTGCGGCGAGGCGCTTAGCACGTTGACCGCGCGTTGCCCCGCGTAGATTGTGAAATACGGCAACGCCCGTTCGATCAGCCATGTCGGCATGCCGAGCACCATGGTCAGCTCGTCGCCGTGCTGGAACGGGCCGTGACGCGGGCCATAGGGCTTGCCGGCAGCTTGGTAAAGGGTCGCTTCACTGTCGGTCGCGCCGCCATTGAGCGGTGTCCGCCAGGCGTCGACGCGATCCGCGAAGTTTTGCGCGTCTTCGACTGATGCGCCCAGTCCAACAAACAATCCGGCGATCAGCTCTTTGGGGGCAAAATTCAGGTCGATCCGGCCGTTTTCGGCACTGAATGCTGCGTCGATAACCGCCGTGCCCTGACGAAAACTGAACCGCCCGCGAGACGGCCGGCGGTTGCGGAACGAGGTGATCCGATAGGCGGCCAGTTCGATGCCTGAAATCGCCAGCGCCTGGGCCTGCAGACGCTCGTCGTGGTCGACGAATTCCAGCGCGGTCTGCCGCGCGTAAAGGCTGTAGATCACCGCCAGCGTCGCCAGCGCACCCAATATCCACAATACCGCGACAATGATGAAGCCGCCGGAGCGCTCAGCACGTTCCCCTCCCCCTTGCGGGCAGGGGTCAGGGGTGAGGGGCGGGAGGCGATTCGCAACCATCGACGCTTGCGCCTCAGCTCCCCGGCCCCCACCCCAACCCTCCCCGCAAGCGGGAGGGCGCGCACTGAGTTTGCCGCGCCTGCATTGACTCAACCTCGTGGCAATATGCTCCAAGTCCCGCCGCTATTCCTTCACTATCAACTCGATCGCCGACGGCGCGGCGTGCGTGACCGAGCCATTGGTGCCCTGCACATTGATCTTGTAGGTGCCAGGCCGCGTCTCGCTCGACGTCTTGATGGTGAGCCCAGCGGCGGTCGAGTCGCCGGAGCGCACCGCCAACCACAGCGTCGACCAGGGCGGCGTGCCGCGCACCGTCAGCGCCGGCGACGACCAAGACGCGGTGGCGCCGGCAATCTGCGACAGGTCGGGCACCGCAGGCGTGATGTCGCCGGCGAAGCCGGACAGACTCTTGAAGGTCACTGCAAATTTCGCCTCCTCTCCCCTCGCCACGGTCGCGCTCGTCCGGTCGACGCTGGTGCTGAAATCGCCCACGCCCTGATAGGAGACTTCGGCCTTGGCGCCGGTGGCGCTGTCGCGCAGAACGTCGTGATAGGTGCCGAGTTGCTGCAGTACGAATGGTCCGTCTTTGTAATTACCGGCGCCGCTGACATCCATCCCGAATGCGTGGGTCTGGCCGTCCGGGGACGTTGAGTCGTCGATCACCTCGCGTCCGGCGGTCGCCCGCCCGGCGATCCGCACCTCAGTGACGCCGACGACCGGGTGGTCGGGCGACAACGTTGCTGTAATCGTCCCCGGCGGCGGAGGTTGCACCGTCAGGGCGATGGCCGGGGCGGCGGCGTGCGTGACCGAGCCGCTGGCGCCCTTGACGGCCACTTGGTAGACGCCCGGCCGCGTATAGAGTGCTAATGTCCGGATGTTCAGTATGGCGGTCGCCGAACCGCTGGGCGGTACCCTCAGCCGCGTTCCCGACCACCACACGTGCGCGGCCGGCACTGCCGACGCCGACGGCCGCTGCAGCGTCACCTCGCCGCCGAAGCCGCCGACGCTGGTGATCGTCACCTTAAGGCGCTTCTGGCCTCCAGTCACGATCGTTGCGCTGGGCTTTTCGACGGCGATGCGGAAGTCGCCGCTGCCGGAGTACGAAATCGTCCTCATCGTGCCCGTGACGGAGTCACGGATGATGTCGTGGTAGGTGCCGAGCTGCTCCAGCACGAACGGACCGGACCTATAGGCTCCGGCGTTGTCCGCTTTAACCGTAAAACCATGGCGGGTGCCATCTGGAAAGATGGACACGCCGACGACCGTAGCGCCAGCGGTCGCCGTGCCGGCAATGGTGACCCTGGTGACGCCGACGATGGGATCGGCCGGCGAAAGCGCTGCCGTGACGATAGGTGTGACCGGCGCTCGCGGCGCCGGCGCCGGCGCCGGCGCCGGCGTGACGTTGGCGCTTTCAGCCGCCGCCAGCGCGGCCGGCGTCAGCAGGCCCAAGGCGATCATCAATGTCGCGGTTATGTGCGAGAGCGTCATGCCGACTTTCTCTAATCCCGAGGGGCGAGCGAAGCGAGCCTCGAAGGTGGACGGCCGAGGCGCGCGGGCCGCATCCTGCGAGGCGCGCGCTGACGCGCGAGCGCAGCGTGATGATCAACATTGATGGCGGTGGCTGTCATAGCGGTCATGGACGCATGGGGTCATGGACGCATGGGGTCATGGACGCATGGGTCATGGACGCATGGGTCAGTTGAGCCGGCGCGAGCGGGCGCCAATTCGGTGCCGCCAGGGCGAGGCCGCGAGGTCGGGGTCGCGCAGTCGATTCAGCTTCATCTTGATGAAGGCGTCAACGCTTTTGAGCTCCAGCACGAACCCTTCGATGCCGAACGCGACAAACGGTGTGACGGCGAACGGGCAGCGCTTCCAAATCCTGTGCAGCATGGTGTGATAAGCGACCTCATGGCGGTAAAAGTATCGCATCAGCGCGTAAGTACCGTGCAGATTGTAGCCGTGCCGGGACAGAATGGCCGCCGCGACCAGCCGTGCCGTGCGGCCGTTGCCGTCGACGAACGGATGAATGGTGTCGAGAAAAAAATGCGCCAGGAGGGCTTGGACCACCGGCGGCAGGCTGCGCAACTCGCCGCCGTCGATAAAGGCGACGTACCGCGCCATGAGCTCCGGCAGCCGTTGCGCCGGCGCGCCCCGATGAAGGCCGCCTACCAGTTCCCTGCCGACCTCACAGGGCGTGGTCCGCAGCGCCCCGGCCGTCGGGCCGCTGGCGCCGTGCTCCTCGGCGACCATGCCGTGCAAGGCGAGAATATCGGCCTGCGACAAGGCCGCGGTGCCCGGTACGAAGCGCTCCCTGATCCACGTCCTGGCCTTGGCGGTTTTGCGGACCGCGATGGGCTTCTCGTCCGCTGCGGCCGGGTCGTCGGCTGCCGGCGCGTCTTGGCCTCTTCCCCAGGTCTTTGCCGCATCGGCCGCAACCGCCGGCTCCGGAACTTCCAGCCAGTGCGGCGGCAGCACCGGATTGAGCACGGCCGCCTTGTACTCCTCGGTGGCGAGGATGTGCGGAGTAAGGCTACGCAGATCGAGCGAATAGCGAAAGTCGAACGCGGCCCAGTCCTCGAACTCCAATTCGAACCACTCCCGCTTGGCCGGCCCGCCGCTAGTGCGACGCGACCGCGTTGAGATAGTCCATCAGCTCGGCGATATCCTGGTCGCCGAGGTACAAGTTCGGCATCAACACCTTGTAGCGTTCAGCCAGCGCCACGGCGATCGGATCGCCGGCTTCGCGCATCTTGTCCGGCTCGCGGATAAAGCGCTCGAGCCACGCGCGGTCGTGCGCACGCGTGACATATTTGAGGTCCGGCCCGATCTTGTCGCCTTGGCCGAGAGTGTGGCAGGCCGCGCATTCCTTGGCAAACAGGTACTGTCCGGCGGTGAATTTCAGCGGCGCGCCTTCGTTGCCGCCGCGGCGCGCCGCCACCGGGTGCACGACCGGGCTGTAGCTGAGGAAACCGTTCAAGAGACGGGCGATAAGGCTCGGATTGTCGGTCGAGTTGTTGCGCATCCATTGCTGGGTCGGTTCGTTGCCGATCAGGATGTGCGGCGTATGGCCGTCGATGCCCGGCCCGGGCTCGGAGGTGATGTTGGGATCGTCGGTCAAGCCGAGCCGATAGGCGAGCAGGTCGATATCGGATTTCTTGCCGGTCAAGAACGTCCAGCCGGGACCGATATCGAAGTCCTGCATGTACTGCTTGAGCACCGCCGGCGTATCGTAGTCGGGATCGATGCTGACCGAATAGAGAAAAATGTCTTTGCCGACGCGGTCGCCCAAAATTTTCTGCACCTGGACCATGCGCGCGGTTTCCAGAGGACAGGTGAACATGCATCTTGTGTAAATGAAATTGACGGCGACGGTCTTGCCCTTGATGACGTCGTCGTAGAAGTGCACTTGCTGGCCGTCCTGGGTGATCAACGGCACGTTGGCATTTTGACCGAGGCGTTCGTTTGCAAAGGCGGCAGTGGCGAAAACCGCTGCGCCGACCGCCAGGGCGGTCAACGCGGATGCCGCCGACCATTTGCCGCTCACGCCGTGCGGCAGCTTATCGAATCCGCTTGCCCGACTCCGCTCATTCGCGCGGAAGCTGAACCAGCCCGCCATGTTGCGCTCCGATACAAAGGGCGCCTCGCCCCGGCCTGCAGCGCCCAGCCCTGCCGCCCCCGATGCGGCGACCCGCAACAAAGCCCCAGCGCCCATCACGAGGGCGGGCGCTGGAACGGTCGTCAGTAATTGTTGCAGCCGCTGTGGCCCGTTTGCCGCCGGTGCCTCAGTCGCTGGGGCCCCCCGGATAGCCATTCGTCGTGCTGTTGTGGGGCGGGAAGGCGCCGGCCAGAATTTCGTCGGGGTGCTCGAAGGTCACTCCGGTCGGCGACGGGATCGGCGTCGGCAGCGGATTGAGGAAGACGCCGCCGGCTTTATTGATCTCCCACCGCAACAGCATGGCGTTGTCCTCATGCATCGTGTTGTGGCAGTGCTCCATGAACATGCCGCCCCAATCGCGGAACTGTATGAAGAGCGTTAGTTCGTCGCCGGGGCGCAGCCGATAGACGTCCTTGCGGCCGGCTTCCCAAGCCGGAACGGCGAGGGAGGTGGTACCGCCGTTGGTGGCACGTCGAAGGATGTGACCCTCCTCGAAGTGGATGTGGATCGGGTGGTCCCATGTGCCGCCGTTGATCAGCGTCCACGTCTCCCCCGTGCCGTAGTTCGGCGCCGCGCTGATGCGGCCGAAGTCCGCTATCAACTGGCAGTTGGCATCGTTGTTGCCATTGCCGATCGTGCCGCTCGAGATGTTGCAGATGCTTACGGTGCTTGTGCCCCTCACATCATCGTTAAAGGTTCCGATGCCCCAGGTGCCGACTCCACCACTCGTGCCGTTGCCGTCATAGGTCGAAACCGGATTGTCTTGGGTGAGCTCGCCAAAACGGCCGAATACGAACGTCCGACTATTGGTGATCGCCGGCTCGACCGGATTGGGGATCATCGTCGCGGGAATGACACTCTGGTCCTTAACCGGCGGCGCGCCCAGGACCCGGAACTGCAAGCACGGCCCGAGCGCGGGATCCCTGGGATCGCCCTTCATGGCTTCCGCTACCGTGCGAATATTCGAGGGAGCGGGCAGCTTGCCGTTGGTCTGATATTGCAGGTTGACCAGATACAGCGTCGTGCCGGCCCTGTAGCGCGAGAAATCGATCACGATATCGTAGCGCTCAGCGACGCCGAGCTGGTCGAGCACCGTCGCCGTCACCGGGACCGGCAGCAGATTGCCGTCATTGGCGATATAGACCATGTCCGAGCTGTCGCTCAGCGCGAACACGAAGAAGCGCGACACCGCACCGTTCAACATGCGGAAGCGGTACTTGCGCGCATAGACCTCCAGGAACGGCTGCCAGGTGAGATTCACCGTCATCTGATCGCCGAGGAAGCCATCGAACTGCGCGGTATCCATGTCGAGCTGGCCGTTCTTGTCCCAGGCCTTGTCGGCGAACATCAGGTTGATGTCGTATTCCAGGTTGGCGAAATCCTGCTGCGTGCCGCTCGGCAGCTGCAGGTTGATGCCGTCGCTGTGACCTTCATTGCCGCGGTCGAGCGCACTGTAGATGTTGTTCATGCCCGCGAGGCCCTTGTACACGTTCTGGTCCGTGTACGAGAACATGTGGTCGTGGAACCAGTGCGAGCTCATGGTCTCGTGCCAATCGCCGGGCACTTTGATGATGCCGCCATTGCCGTCCGGAGCGCCGGCCTCCTGCACGGACGCTCCGGTGTTGATGCTGGTCCAGCCCGCCAAGGTCCACGGATAGTGATAGTCGTAGAACTCGCCGGGGTAGAAATAGGCGCCGGTGAAGCCGTCGTTCTCCGAGCCATGATGCGCATTGTGCTCATGGGTGCTCACCGTATGTTTGCCGAAGTTATTGACCCCGTTCTGCGTCACGCTGAACGGCAAATCATTGTAGTCGCGCATCAAGGCCGGGAAGCCGTAGCGCGAAATCATGAGCTTGGGCGGCAGCGTGCCTTCGTACAGCCACATCGAGTTGTTGGTCTGCGCCGGGAAGCCGGGATTGAACGCAGCCGGGACCGAAGAAGACGCGTTGATGCCGCTGTTGAAATTCGAGGCCACGCCCGGGCTGTAACTGCTATTGGCCCCCGCGTTCTCGGTGTTGATCCGGATCTGGATCTGCGGCGGGAATTCGCTGAATTTCTGGTGCGCCCAGATGGAGCCCGGCGGCCGCCCCTCGATCGGTCCCGTCAGGCCGGTCGTGCCGTTGACCAGCTGTGGATTGACTGGTTGCTGGGTGGTGTTGGCCTCCGCCATAGGCGTCGGGCTGAGCGCCGTTGTGCTCTGCGGTATCGACGGCATCGGGTATTTCGCTGCCTGGCTGCCCGGGACGTAGTACTGCGGCAGAATGTCCATGCGGTACATCGGCGAACTGAACGGCGCCACGCCGAAGGTCGGGCTGTGCGTCAATCCGGTCGGCACGCCGGTGCCGCTGGCGCCGGACGTGAAAGCATGGGCGCTGCGCACGAACGGGCTTAAGCCGCCGATCGGCGCAATCACGGCGGCGCTGGTGTAAAGACCCCACTTGACGAGTTCCCGTCGCGAGACTTCGCCGGTCGACAACGCGCGTTGAATTTCGCGCCGGTTCTGGCGTGCCTGCTCGGCCTCGCGCCATCTGCCGCGGTCTGCGTCTTCACGAACCCACAGGCTCTCGTCTTGGCGTGGCATGGTATAGCCCTCCCGTTCCGGCCTCATTGGGCCTTCGTTGCACGGTCGTCACCGCGCAGTTCGGGAGGCTGTCGTTCTTCGTTTTGCCGGCGAATTCGGCGCGCTGTCTGCTTCTAGGGAAGATTACGGCGCCTAACGTTCGCGCAGCCCCCGTTCAATGGCGATGCAACCGCAATTCGCAGACTAAATGACGATCAACATAGAGTCAAGCGCCTAATGGAGGCCTCCGGGAAATTTCTGCGCGATCCTAGGCTGTAATCAAGTTGTCCGCGAAATCCGGGGCCGCAACGCTGCGCCAGCGCATGCCGGCTGTGCAGTCATATCACTCGGCTTCGCTTGCTCGGCCTATCGCCTCGACCGCGGCGATGCCGAGGCCGTTGAGCAACGGCGCAATATGCTCCGCATAAGCGCGCCAGCGGCCGATGGCTGACGTGTAGATCGGCTGGCGCACCTGGGTGGAGCTCGCGGTCCGCACCGGCCGGTCGGTCTCGTGGAACGACAGGCAGCGCTCGTCCCAGGGCAGCCCGCAATGGGCGATGATGCGCTGCGCCTGCCGTTCCAGATCGGCGACGACGTCCTCGTAGCGCACATCGAGAATGCGTCCGACCGGCAGCACGCGCCGCCAATGCGCCATCAGCCGCT